>NZ_JCALDW010000017.1:0-117623 GCF_059813065.1 Mycobacterium sp. NGS24 | reverse complement strand
CCGAGTCCCTTCAACGAACGCCCATCAGACATCCGCCGAAAGCATGGTGCCCTAGTGACCGCCACCTACCAGTGTCCGGTGTGCGATTACCGCTACAACGAGACCAAAGGCGATGCCCGCGAAGGCTTTCCGGCCGGCACGCCCTGGGAGCAGATTCCCGAGGACTGGACCTGCCCGGACTGCGCCGTCCGCGAAAAGCCCGACTTCATCGAGATAGGAGGAAAGTGACATGAACGACTACAAGCTCTACCAGTGCGTCCAGTGCGGTTTCGAGTACGACGAGGAGCTGGGCTGGCCGGAGGACGGCATCGAGCCGGGCACCCGCTGGGCGGACATCCCCGAAGACTGGAGTTGCCCGGACTGCGGTGCAGCCAAAGCCGACTTCGTGATGGTGGAGGTGGCCCGGTCATGATCGGCACCAATGTCGCGACGAATACGGCTATTGTCGCGCCTGTGAAGCGGATTCCCTACGCCGAGGCATCTCGCGCCCTGCTGCGGGAGTCGGTGCTGGACGCGATGCGGGACCTGCTGCTGACCCGCGACTGGTCGGCCATCACGCTCTCGGACGTGGCCCGGGCCGCCGGCATCAGCCGGCAGACCATCTACAACGAGTTCGGCTCCCGCCAGGGCCTGGCCCAGGGGTACGCCCTGCGTCTGGCCGACCGGCTGGTCGACACCGTCCGAGCTGCCCTGGACGCCAACGTCGGCAACATCTACGAGTCGTTTCTGCAGGGTTTTCGGGCCTTCTTCACCGAGTCGGCCGCCGACCCGCTGGTGATCTCGCTGCTGACCGGCGTGGCCAAGCCGGACCTGCTACAGCTCATCACCACCGACAGCGCGCCCATCATCACCCGGGCCTCGGCCCGGTTGTCGACGGCGTTCACCCAGACCTGGTTGGCCACCAGCGACGACGACGCGCAGGTGCTCTCCCGCGCCATCGTGCGGCTGTGCCTGAGCTACGTGTCGATGCCACCGGAGTCCGACCACGACGTCGCAGCGGACCTGGCCCGGCTGTTGACGCCGTTCGGCGAGCGTCACGGGGTGAGTGCCGTTTCCTGAGGGCTCCCGCCGGGCGGCTACAGTGACTGAGGACCATACCTCGGGCGCAGTAGCCGCCCGGTTTATTCCATCAGTCCCCGTAAGCCCTGAGTAAGGATGAAACACGACCATGACCACGACCGAAAATTCGCTGACCCCCGACGTCCTCAACGGCATCGATTTCAAGGTTGCCGACCTGTCGCTGGCGGATTTCGGCCGTAAAGAACTGCGCATCGCCGAGCACGAGATGCCCGGGCTGATGTCGCTGCGCCGCGAGTACGCCGATGTCCAGCCGCTGAAGGGGGCCCGGATCTCGGGATCGCTGCACATGACCGTGCAGACCGCGGTGCTGATCGAGACGCTGACCTCGCTGGGTGCCGAAGTCCGGTGGGCCTCCTGCAACATCTTCTCCACCCAGGACCACGCGGCCGCGGCCGTCGTCGTCGGCCCGCACGGCACCCCGGAGGAGCCCAAGGGTGTCCCGGTCTTCGCGTGGAAGGGCGAGACGCTCGAGGAGTACTGGTGGGCCGCCGAGCAGATGCTCACCTGGCCGGACGAGGACAAGCCGGCGAACATGATCCTGGACGACGGCGGCGACGCCACCATGATGGTGCTGCGCGGAATGCAGTACGAGAAGGCCGGCGTGGTGCCGCCCGCCGAAGAGGACGACTCCGCGGAGTGGAAGGTCTTCCTCAACGTCCTGCGCAACCGGTTCGAGACCGACAAGGGTAAGTGGACCAAGATCGCCGAGTCGGTCAAGGGCGTCACCGAGGAGACCACCACCGGGGTGCTGCGCCTCTACCAGTTCGCCGCCGCCGGCGACCTGGCCTTCCCGGCCATCAACGTCAACGACTCGGTGACCAAGTCCAAGTTCGACAACAAGTACGGCACCCGGCACTCGCTGCTGGACGGCATCAACCGTGGCACCGACGCGCTGATCGGCGGCAAGAACGTGCTGATCTGCGGCTTCGGCGACGTCGGCAAGGGCTGCGCGGAGGCCGCCAAGGGCCAGGGCGCGCGCGTCTCGGTCACTGAGATCGACCCGATCAACGCCCTGCAGGCGCTGATGGAGGGCTACGACGTGGTGACCGTCGAGGACGCCATCGGCAACGCCGACATCGTGATCACCTCGACCGGCAACAAAGACATCATCATGCTCGAGCACATCAAGGCGATGAAGGACCATTCCATCCTGGGCAACATCGGTCACTTCGACAACGAGATCGACATGGCCGGCCTGGAGCGCTCCGGGGCCACCAAGACCAACATCAAGCCGCAGGTCGACCTGTGGACCTTCGGCGACACCGGTCGTTCGGTCATCGTGCTGTCCGAGGGCCGGCTGCTGAACCTGGGCAACGCGACCGGGCACCCGTCCTTCGTGATGAGTAACAGCTTCGCCAACCAGACGATCGCGCAGATCGAGCTGTGGACCAAGAATGACGAGTACGACAACGAGGTGTACCGGCTGCCCAAGCACCTTGACGAGAAGGTGGCCCGCATCCACGTCGAGGCGCTCGGCGGCAAGCTCACCAAGCTGACCAAGGAGCAGGCCGAATACCTCGGCGTGGACGTCGAGGGCCCCTACAAGCCGGACCACTACCGCTACTGAGCGGCGGCGGGCCCGGCGTTGCCCCCGTCTGCCCGCCGAGCGTCACGCCACCGTGGCTGTGGACGTCGAGCGTCACGCCAGCGTGACGTGCAGGCGTTAAGCTCGCGCGCCGGCCCCCGTCTGCCCGCCGAGCGTCACGCCAGCGTGGCTGTGGACGTCGAGCGTCACGCCAGCGTGACGCGCAGGCGTTAAGCTCGCGCGCCGGCCCCCGTCTGCCCGCCGAGCGTCACGCCAGTGTGGCTGTGGAGGTCGAGCGTCACGCCAGCGTGACGCGCAGGCGTTAAGCTCGCGCGCCGGCCCCCGTCTGCCCGCCGAGCGTCACGCCAGTGTGGCTGTGGACGTCGAGCGTCACGCCAGCGTGACGCGCAGGCGTTAAGCTCGCGCCGTGCTGATCGCGATCGAAGGCGTCGACGGCTCGGGCAAGCGGACGTTGACCGAGGGTCTGCGCACGGCGTTCGAGGCGTCCGGCAAATCGGTGACCACCTTGGCGTTCCCGCGCTACGGGCAGTCGATCACCGCCGACCTCGCGGCCGAGGCGCTGCACGGACAGCACGGCGACCTCGCCGACTCGGTGTACGCGATGGCGACGCTGTTCGCCCTGGACCGGGCCGGCGCGATCGACGAGATCGCGCGGCTCGGGCAGCAGCACGACGTGGTGATCCTGGATCGCTACGTGGCCTCCAACGCCGCCTACAGCGCGGCGCGGTTGCACCAGGGTGCGTCCGGCCCGGCCGCGGCGTGGGTGCAACAGCTCGAATACCGCCGGCTGGCGCTGCCCGCGCCGGACTGGCAGATCCTGCTCGCGGTGCCGGCCGAACTCGCCGACCAGCGGGCGCGCAGCCGCGCCGCGAGCGACCCGGGCCGGGCCCGCGACAGCTACGAACGCGACGACGGACTGCAGCGACGCACCGGTGCGGTCTACGCCGAACTGGCGGCCGCGCACTGGTGCGGGCGGTGGCGGGTCGTGGACGCGGACGTCGATCCGGACGGTCTGGCCGCCACTGTGGTGGCCGAATAGTGCATTTTGGGCGCCATTTGCGCTTATCAATCACGAAACGCCCGTGTGGTGCGACGGTTTTGTCCTGATCTGGTGACACCATGGACACCATGAGGCAAAGGATTCTCGTCGTCGACGACGACGCTTCGCTGGCCGAGATGCTCACCATCGTGTTGCGTGGGGAGGGTTTCGACACCGCGGTCATCGGCGACGGTACTCAGGCCCTGACCGCGGTGCGCGAGTTGCGCCCCGATCTGGTGCTGTTGGACTTGATGCTGCCGGGCATGAACGGCATCGACGTGTGTCGGGTGCTGCGGGCCGACTCCGGTGTGCCGATCGTCATGCTGACCGCCAAGACCGACACCGTCGACGTGGTGCTCGGCCTGGAATCCGGCGCCGACGACTACATCATGAAGCCGTTCAAGCCCAAGGAACTGGTCGCGCGGGTGCGGGCGCGGCTGCGCCGCAACGACGACGAGCCCGCCGAGATGCTGTCCATCGCCGACGTCGACATCGACGTGCCGGCGCACAAGGTCACCCGCAACGGCGAGCAGATCTCGCTGACGCCGCTGGAGTTCGACCTGCTGGTCGCGTTGGCGCGCAAACCGCGCCAGGTGTTTACTCGTGATGTGCTGCTCGAACAGGTGTGGGGATACCGGCACCCGGCGGACACCCGCCTGGTGAACGTGCACGTCCAGCGCCTGCGCGCCAAGGTCGAGAAAGACCCCGAAAACCCGACAGTGGTTTTGACCGTTCGAGGAGTGGGATACAAGGCCGGACCTCCGTGATCCCGCGCGATGAGTGAGCGTTACGCGTGATCTGGCGCTCACCGCGACGTAGTCGAGGTCGTTGGGGGCGTTCGGGTCCCCTGCCGCGGGGCATGAGCGCCGTCAGTCGCGCCGTTGCCGTCGTCTGGCGCCGGTCGCTGCAGCTGCGCGTGGTGGCGCTGACCATCGGCCTGTCGCTGGCGGTCATCCTGGCGCTGGGTTTCGTGTTGACCAGCCAGGTCACCAACCGGGTCCTCGACATCAAGGTCAAAGCCGCGATCGATCAGATCGAGCGCGCCCGCAACACCGTCACCGGCATCGTCAACGGTGAGGAGACCCGCTCGCTGGACAGCAGCCTGCAGCTCGCGCGCAACACGCTGACATCGAAGACCGACCCCGCCTCCGGCGCGGGGCTGGCCGGTGCCTTCGACGCGGCGCTGATGGTGCCCGGCGACGGGCCGCGCGCGGCGTCCACCGCCGGGCCGGTCGATCAGGTGCCCAGCGCGTTGCGCGGCTTCGTCAAGGCGGGCCAGGCCGCATACCAGTACGCGACCGTGCACACCGAGGGCTTCTCCGGGCCGGCGCTGATCGTCGGCAGTCCGACGTCGTCGCGGGTGGCCAACCTGGAGTTGTACCTGATCTTCCCGCTGGCCTCCGAGCAGGCCACCATCTCGCTGGTGCGCAGCACGATGGCGACCGGCGGTGTGGTGCTGCTGGTCCTGCTGGCCGGCATCGCGCTGCTGGTTTCCCGGCAGGTGGTCAATCCGGTGCGCTCGGCATCGCGGATCGCCGAGCGCTTCGCCGAGGGGCACCTGTCCGAACGGATGCCGGTGCGCGGCGAAGACGACATGGCCCGGCTGGCGCTGTCCTTCAACGACATGGCCGAGAGCCTGTCCCGCCAGATCACCCAGCTCGAGGAGTTCGGCAACCTGCAACGCCGCTTCACCTCCGATGTCAGCCACGAACTGCGCACCCCGCTGACCACGGTGCGCATGGCTGCGGACCTGATCTACGACCACGCCGACGACCTCGATCCGGCGTTGCGACGATCCACCGAGTTGATGGTCAACGAGCTGGACCGGTTCGAGAGCCTGCTCAACGACCTGCTGGAAATCTCCCGGCACGACGCCGGTGTCGCCGAGTTGTCCGTCGAGGCCGTCGATCTGCGCACCACCGTCAACAGCGCCCTGGGCAACGTCGGCCACCTGGCCGAGGAAGCCGGCATCGAGCTGCTGGTGGACATGCCCACCGAAGGCGTGATCGCCGAGGTCGACGCCCGCCGGGTGGAACGGATCCTGCGCAACCTGATCGCGAATGCGATCGACCACGCCGAGCGCAAGCCGGTGCGCATCCGGATGGCGGCTGACGAGGACACCGTCGCCGTCACCGTGCGCGACTACGGCGTCGGGTTGCGGCCCGGCGAGGAGAAGCTGGTGTTCAGCCGGTTCTGGCGCTCCGACCCGTCGCGGGTGCGCCGTTCCGGCGGCACCGGGCTCGGCCTGGCGATCAGCATCGAGGATGCGCGCCTGCACCAGGGCCGGCTGGAGGCCTGGGGGGAGCCCGGCGAGGGCGCGTGTTTCCGGCTGACCCTGCCCCTGGTGCGGGGGCACAAAGTGACCACCAGCCCGTTGCCGATGAAACCGATCCCGCAGACCAGCGGGCAGCCGACGGCGCAGCCGCTCACCCCGACCGGCCCGCAACCGATCACCCGGCACCGTGAGCACGCGGAGTGGAGCGGTTGATGCGGGGACTGCTGATGCTCGTCTTGGCGGCTCTGCTACTCGCCGGTTGCGCAAGTGTGCCCAGCTCGTCGGCGCCGCAGGCCATCGGCACGGTGGACCGTCCGGCGCCGTCGAACCTGCCCAAACCCACCCCGGGCATGGATCCCGACGTGCTGTTGCGCGAATTCCTCAAGGCCACCGCCGACCCGTCCAACCGGCACCTGGCGGCGCGGCAGTTCCTCACCCAGTCGGCGTCCAACGGCTGGGACGACGCCGGCAGCGCCCTGCTGATCGACCATGTGGTTTTCGTCGAAACCCGCGGCGCCGAACGGGTTTCGGCTAATATGCGGGCCGACATCCTGGGCTCGCTGTCCGACATCGGGGTGTTCGAGACCGCGGAGGGCAAGCTGCCGGACCCGGGTCCGATCGAGTTGGTCAAGACCTCGGGCGGCTGGCGCATCGACAAGCTGCCCAACGGCGTTTTCCTGGACTGGCAGCAGTTCCAGGCCACCTACAAGCGCAACACCCTGTACTTCGCCGACCCCACCGGCAAGACCGTGGTGCCCGACCCGCGCTACGTCGCGGTGTCCGACCACGACCAGCTGGCCACCGAACTGGTCTCCAAGCTGCTGGCCGGACCGCGCCCGGAGATGGCGCACACGGTGCGCAACCTGTTGGCCCCGCCGTTGCGGTTGCGCGGACCGGTGACCCGCGCCGACGGCGGCAAGAGCGGCATCGGCAAAGGTTACGGCGGCGCCCGGGTCGATCTGGAGAAGCTGGCCACCACCGATCCGCACAGCAGGCAATTGCTTGCCGCGCAGATCATCTGGACGCTGGCCCGGGCCGACATCCGCGGTCCGTATGTGATCAACGCCGACGGCGCCCCGCTCGAGGACAGGTTCGCCCAGGGTTGGACCACCTCCGACGTCGCGGCCACCGATCCCGGGGTCGCCGACGGCGCCGGCGCGGGGCTGCATGCCCTGATCAACGGCTCGATGGTGGCCCTGGACGGGCAGCACATCGCCCCACTGGCCGGCGCGTTCGGCCGGATGGGCGATCAGACCGGTGCTGCGCTGTCGCGCAACGGTCACCAGGTCGCCTCGGTGGTGACGCTGCGTCGCGGCGCACCGGACATGGCCGCGTCGCTGTGGATCGGTGACCTCGGCGGTGAGGCGGTGCAGTCCGCCGACGGGCACAACCTGACCCGCCCGAGCTGGTCGCTGGACGACGCGGTGTGGGTGGTGGTCGACGCCAACATCGTGCTGCGCGCCATTCAGGAGCCGGCGTCCGGTCAGCCGGCCCGCATCCCGGTGGATTCCACCGCGGTCTCGGCCCGCTTCCCGGGACCGATCACCGACCTGCAGCTGTCCCGCGACGGCACCCGTGCGGCGATGGTGATCGACGGACAGGTGATCCTGGCCGGTGTCGAGCAGACCCAGGCCGGCCAGTTCGCGCTGACCTATCCGCGCCGGCTCGGCTTCGGTCTGGGCACCTCGGTGGTGTCGCTGTACTGGCGAACGAGCGACGACGTCGTGGTGACCCGCAACGACGCCACGCACCCGGTGTCCTACGTCAACCTCGACGGGGTGAACTCCGACGCGCCGTCGCGCGGCCTGCAGATCCCGCTGTTCGCGATCGCCGCCAACCCTTCCGCGGTGTACGTCGCCGGGCCGCAGGGGGTGCTGATGTACTCGGCTTCGGCCGCCGAGAACCAGCAGGGTTGGACGGAGGTGGCCGGTCTGATGGTCGGCGGAGCCGCCCCGGTATTGCCGGGTTGAGCGCCCTGCCATAGCTTTTGAGGCGATGCCGAAGGTTCCGTTCCTGCGTTGGGATGAAGCGTTCCGCGCGTTGGAGGCGCTGACTTCGTTGTGGTCGTCGACGGGCCTGCCGTCGGTGGGCGCCGGTGCCGCGCAGGCGGCCGCGGTGCCCTACCGGACGCTGTTGGCGACGTTGCAGCAACTGCTCGTCGGCAACGAGGTGACCGTTCGCATCGGTGATCACGACGTGGTGCTGACGGTGACCGAACTGGAGTCGGAGCTGGACCCGCAGGGCCTGCCGGTCGGCCAATTGGGCGAGGTCCGGGTGGCCGCACGCGACATCAGATGGGACGAGAACCGGCTGCAGAGCGCCGTCGCCGTGCTGCGCAACGTGCACATCCGCCCGGGTGTCCCGCCGCTGGTGGTGGCGGCTCCGGCAAACCTGTCGACGGCGCTTTCCGAGGAGGTTTTGGACGGAGTGCTGCGGCAGGTGGCTCCACAGCTGCGCAGCGAGTTGGGCAAGGACGGCACGGCCCGCCTGCGGTGGGCCCGGCAGCCGGCCTGGGGCGGGCTGGAGGTCGACGCCGACGTCACGGGCCGCACGCTGTGGCTGCGGCCGCGTGCGGTGGTGACCGGCCGGCACCGGTGGAAGCTGCCGGTGCGAACGCCCGCCTACCAGGTGCCGTTGCCCGAGCTGCCGCTCGGTCTGATGATCACCGGCGTCGAGCTCTCCTCGGACACCCTGCAGGTGTCCGGGTTGCTGCCGGAATGGCGGATGCAGTTGCCGCTGCGCGCGCTCGAGGAACTGCTCACCCGGCTCAGCCAGGGCGCGTTCAGCTTCAGCTGGCCCTCGCTGTGGTGGGGCTCCGACTAGCGGACGGATCTCCGGCCGGGAACGGCCGGATCACGGCACGGCACGAGCTCCGTATCGGTTCGGCAACGCGTGTTTGCCCGGATCGTATGCGCCGATACCGTTCGAAATCGTCACGCAGAAGCGGGCATTGATGAGGGGATACGGCGTTGCGGCACTTGGAGCGTTTCAGCGTTGCGGTTGCGGTCAGCGCGGGCCTGTGCGGGGCTGCGCTGGCGTTGAGTCCCGACGGTGCCGCCACCCCGCTGCGAACGGGCGGCGCGGGCTGCGTCGACCAGCTCGCGGCGGCCGCGCCGGTAGCGCCGATGGCGTTGCCGGGCCCCGTCGCAGCACCGGTGCCGCTGGCGCCGGTCGTACCCGCGGTGCCGCTCGCGCCTGTCGCGCCGCCGCTGCCGGTCGCGCCGATCGTGCCGATCGCCGGGGCGGGCGCGCTGCCCGCCGACGGTCTGGCGGCCGCACCGCTGAGCAAGGCCGCGGGTGCGGGCAAGGGGGTGCCCACGAGTGCACCGCCGGCGCTGGCCGCCGATCCGGTGGTGTTGCCGGGCCCGCCGGTGCCGGTGGCCCTCGCCCAGGAACAGCCGATCTCCGCTGTGCTGACCGGGTCGACCCTGACGGCGACCGGGTGCGCTGCCATCGCCGGTCCGACCCGGTGACGGTTACGACGGTTTGAGCTGGCGCACGGTGTCGGCGACCTTTTCTTCCCTGACCTCGCCCGCCTGCACGATCACCGGGTCGCCGACGTTGACGGTGTCGTAGTACCACTCGGCGTCGGCCGGGCTCAGGCTGATGCAGCCGTGACTGACATTGTCCAATCCCATCGACTGGACCGCCCACGGAGCCGAGTGCACGAACAGACCGCGGCTGGTGATGCGCACCGCGTAGTCGACTTTGAGTTGGTAGCCGTCGGGGTCGTCGACCGGGATGCCCACCGAACTCGAATCCATCAGCACCGAGCGGTCTTTGGCGAGCACGGTGTAGTTGCCGACCGGGGTCGCGAACTCGGGTCTGCCCATCGAAGCCGGCAGCACCCCGTCCTCACCGAAATGCGGCCGGTGGTGCGGTGCCGGCCGCGGTGGCGGGGGTCCCGTCTCGACGCCGTCGATGCGCACGGTGAAGGTGTGATTCGCGATGTCGGCAACACCGACCACCTTCGGTCCGGTGGCGAACTCGGTGCGCAGCCCGCCCACCGACAGCGCGATGGTGCTGTGCGCCGGCCAGTATCGGTCCGGAACCCACTGCACGACCCGGCTGTCGACCCATTCGAACCGTCCCGTCATCGCCGGGGTCGCCGTCACGTCCAACGCGCGCTGCGCGGCCTGGCGATCGGTGACGGGATGCCCGAAGGTGACCACCACCGGGTGTGCGACACCCACCACCGCCCCGCGTGCCGGTAGCACCGAGGCGATGTCGAACACGCTGTGCGGTGTGCTGACCGCCGTCAGCGTGACGCCGGCCGGACTGGTGAACACCGTCGCGGAAATCCCGATCGCCACGAACAGAGACCGAATTGCCGCCCGCATCGCGCACTCCCGATTGGTTGCTGCTGTGTTGTCGGTCGGATCGTAGGATGCGCGACACCGGCGAACGGGTAAGCGCGCGTTGGTAAGTCGGTCAGGGTTTGGTTACAGCTCGGTCTCCGTCCGAACATGTCAGTCTTCGGCGCCACACTGGGACCATGCTTGATCTGATGCTGCCGCTGCAGTGCGGCGGGTGCGGGGCCCCCGCGGTGCGCTGGTGCGACGGGTGTGCCCGCGAGCTGGCGGTGTCGGCGGGGGAGCCCGTGGTGGTGAGCCCCCGCGTGGACCCCGGGGTGCCGGTGTTCGCGCTGGGCCGGTACCGCGGTGCCCGGCGGCAGGCCATCCTGGCGCTCAAGGAGCGCGGCCGCCGCGATCTGGTGGCACCGTTGGCGTACGCGCTGGCCGTCGCGGTGCACCGGCTGCTGAGCTGGGGGATGGTGGACATCCCGGTGACGGTGGTCCCCGCGCCGACGCGGCGGTCGGCGGCCCGCCGGCGCGGCGGCGACCCGGTCGCCCGGCTGGCCAGGGTGGCGGTGGCCGGTCATCCCGGCATCCGCGTCGCCGAGGTGTTGCGGCTGCGGGCGCTGGTGCGCGACTCGGTGGGCCTGGGCACCTCGGCGCGGGAACACAACATCGCCGGCCGCGTGGTGTTGCGTGTGCCGCCACCGCGCGGTGAGGTGTTGCTCATCGACGATGTCGTCACCACCGGGGCCACCGCGGCCGAGTCCGTTCGGGTGCTGCAGGCGGCCGGGGTTGCGGTGGTGGCGGTGCTGGCTGTCGCGGCGGCCTGACCGCTGCGCCGGGCGTCACCGCAGGGCGAACGTGAAGAACTCGCAACAGGTCTGCGAATTGGGTGGCACGGTAAGGCGAACACGGGCTAACGTCGAAAGCAGATTCCCGACTCACAGTCGCTGTATTGCCAGGTTGAGCAACACCCGCGGGAGGAGGTGAGTATTCGACTTCTAGCTCCGGCGGGCAGCCTGCGACGGTGGCTTCTCCAGAACCGTTCTAACCCCGTCGGCGCGTAGCTGAGTGCCGGGCACGCAGAGTGCGTGTGACGTGAAAAGAGAAACGAGTTGTCAAGAATGTCAAGGCTTTCCGTGGATTCCCAGCAGGTTCTGGACAAGGCTGATTCTGCAGGAACTGAAGACCAGGCCGAACCGACCGCCACTGCCGAGATCGTGTTCGAGGGCCGCAACGTTGAGATCCCCGACCATTTCCGCCTTTACGTGTCACAGAAACTCGCCCGCTGCGAGCGGTTCGACAAGTCCATCTACCTGTTCGATGTTGAACTCGACCACGAACGCAACCGCCGCCAGCGCAAGGCATGTCAGCGCGTGGAGATCACCGCCCGCGGCCGCGGCCCGGCGGTGCGCGGTGAGGCCTGTGCCGACAGCTTCTACGCCGCACTGGAATCCGCGGTCGTCAAACTGGAGAGCCGGCTGCGGCGCGGCAAGGACCGCCGCAAGGTGCACTACGGCGACAAGACCCCGGTGTCGCTGGCCGAGGCCACCGCGGTAGTGCCGCCGGAAAACGCCTTCAACTCGGCTCCGGCCGAGCCGCACGACCACGACGGCGTCGATCCCGAACCCATCGAGCACCTGCCGGGTCGGGTGGTGCGCACCAAGGAGCACCCGGCCACGCCGATGACGGTCGACGACGCGTTGTACGAGATGGAGCTCGTCGGGCACGACTTCTTCTTGTTCTTCGACAAGGAGACCGAGCGACCCTCCGTGGTGTACCGACGGCACGCCTACGACTACGGCCTGATCAGATTGGCCTGATCACCCCGTCACCTAGGATGGGGGTCGCTCAAGACGAACGACTCCCACCCAATAGGGGAACAAGCTGTGCTGTCGCGATTGCTGCGCCTCGGTGAAGGCCGCATGGTCAAGCGCCTCAAGAAGGTCGCCGACTATGTCAACACGTTGTCCGACGACGTGGAGAAACTCACCGACGCCGAATTGAAGGCCAAGACCGACGAGTTCAGGAAGCGTCTGGACAAAGACGAGACCCTCGAGGATCTGCTGCCCGAAGCGTTCGCGGTGGCCCGCGAAGCCGCGTGGCGGGTGCTCGACCAGCGGCCGTTCGACGTGCAGGTGATGGGCGCGGCCGCGCTGCACCTGGGCAACGTCGCGGAGATGAAGACCGGGGAAGGCAAGACGCTGACCTGCGTGTTGCCGGCGTACCTGAACGCGCTGGCGGGCAAGGGTGTGCACGTCGTCACCGTCAACGACTACCTGGCCAAACGCGACAGCGAGTGGATGGGCCGGGTGCACCGTTTCCTGGGCCTGGAGGTCGGGGTGATCCTGGCGCAGATGACGCCCGAGGAGCGCCGCGTCGCCTACAACGCCGACATCACCTACGGCACCAACAACGAGTTCGGCTTCGACTACCTGCGTGACAACATGGCCCACTCGCTCGACGACCTGGTGCAGCGCGGGCACAATTTCGCCATCGTCGACGAGGTCGACTCCATCCTGATCGACGAGGCCCGGACCCCGCTGATCATTTCCGGTCCGGCCGACGGCGCCTCCAACTGGTACACCGAGTTCGCGCGGCTGGCGCCGTTGATGCAGAAGGACACCCACTACGAGGTGGACCTGCGCAAGCGCACCATCGGTGTGCACGAGAAGGGCGTGGAGTTCGTCGAGGACCAGCTCGGCATCGACAACTTGTACGAGGCGGCCAACTCGCCGCTGGTCAGCTACCTCAACAACGCGTTGAAGGCCAAGGAGCTGTTCAACCGCGACAAGGACTACATCGTCCGCAACGGCGAGGTGCTGATCGTCGACGAGTTCACCGGCCGGGTGCTGGTCGGCCGGCGCTACAACGAGGGCATGCACCAGGCCATCGAGGCCAAGGAGCATGTCGAGATCAAGGCCGAGAACCAGACGCTGGCCACCATCACGCTGCAGAACTACTTCCGGCTGTACGACAAGCTCGCCGGCATGACCGGTACCGCCCAGACCGAGGCGGCCGAGCTGCACGAGATCTACAAGTTGGGCGTGGTCCCGATCCCGACGAACAAGCCGATGATCCGCGAGGACCAGGGCGACCTGATCTACAAGACCGAAGAGGCCAAGTACATCGCGGTGGTCGACGACGTCTCCGAACGCTACGAGAAGGGTCAGCCGGTGCTGATCGGCACCACCAGCGTGGAACGCTCGGAATACCTGTCTCGCCAGTTCACCAAGCGGCGCATCCCGCACAACGTGCTCAACGCCAAGTACCACGAGCAGGAAGCGGGCATCATCGCCGAGGCGGGCCGGCGCGGCGGCATCACCGTGGCCACCAACATGGCCGGCCGCGGTACCGACATCGTGCTGGGCGGCAACGTCGACTTCCTCACCGACAAGCGGCTGCGCGAGCGCGGCCTGGACCCCATCGAGACGCCTGAGGAGTACGAAGAGGCCTGGCACCAGGAGCTGCCGAAGGTCAAGGAGGAAGCCTCCACAGAGGCCAAGGAAGTCATCGAGGCCGGTGGTCTCTACGTGCTGGGCACCGAACGCCACGAGTCGCGGCGCATCGACAACCAGCTGCGTGGTCGGTCCGGTCGGCAGGGTGACCCCGGGGAGTCGCGCTTCTACCTGTCGTTGGGCGACGAGTTGATGCGCCGGTTCAACGGCGCGGCGCTGGAGAGCCTGCTGACCCGGTTGAACCTGCCCGACGACGTGCCGATCGAAGCCAAGATGGTCACCCGGGCGATCAAGAGCGCCCAGACCCAGGTTGAGCAGCAGAACTTCGAGATGCGCAAGAACGTGCTGAAGTACGACGAGGTGATGAACCAGCAGCGCAAGGTCATCTACGCCGAACGAAAGCGGATTCTGGAGGGCGAGAACCTGCAGGAGCAGGCGAAGGAGATGCTGACCGACGTCATCACCGCGTACGTGGACGGTGCCACCAGCGAGGGCTACGCCGAGGACTGGGACCTCGACGCGTTGTGGACCGCGCTCAAGACGCTCTACCCGGTGGGCATCGACCATGAGTCGCTGATGCACCCCGACGACGACTCCGACCGCGACGACCTGACCCGCGAAGAACTGCTCGAGGCGCTGCTCGCCGATGCGGAAAAGTGTTATGCGGCAAGGGAAGCCGAGCTGGAACAGCTAGCCGGCGAGGGCGCTATGCGCCAGCTGGAGCGCAACGTGCTGCTCAACGTCATCGACCGCAAGTGGCGCGAGCACCTCTACGAGATGGACTACCTCAAGGAGGGCATCGGCCTGCGCGCGATGGCTCAACGCGACCCGCTGGTGGAATACCAGCGCGAGGGTTACGACATGTTCATGGCCATGCTCGACGGCATGAAAGAGGAGTCGGTCGGTTTCCTGTTCAACGTCAGCGTGGAGGCGGTGCCCGCCCCGCAGGTCGAACTGACCCCGGTCGACGCGCCGGAGGGCTTGGCGACTCTGGGCAGCCCGGAGGCCGCGGACGAAGCTGCGGGCCAACCGGCGCCGGCCGTCAAGGAACCGGTGAGCACGTTGCGGGCCAAGGGAATCGACAACGACGACGACCGACCCGCGCTGACCTATTCAGGTCCGTCGGAGGACGGGTCGGCGCAGGTGCAGCGCAACGGTGGTGCGGCGGCCAAGACGACCGCCGGCGCCGCGAGTGGCGGCAGCCGTCGGGAACGGCGGGCTGCTGCGCGCCAGCAGGGACGCGGTGCCAAGCCGCCCAAGTCGGTGAAGAAGCGCTGAGCATCCGGAAAAGTTGTTGCCCGGCACTGACTCTCACGGGTGGCCCGGTCAGCCGATCTGCAGGGCGACCACCAGCCACTGTCCCGGCGCGGACACCCGTTCCACCCGACCGGCGATCGCGTGCAGCCGTTCCCCACGGCTGTAGCAGCCGAACACCTCGGCCGCGGAGCCCCCGGTGGGCTGTAGCCGCATCTTGCGCAGCACCGCGGCGCCGGCCTGTCCGGTAACCGTGCGGCTCACCGCCTGTACGGCGTCGACCAGATCCGGTGTCAGCACCGCACGCAGCTGCCCAGCCGGGCGGCGCCGGTCGATGACTTCGAGCACCCGACGCAGCGCGGCGTCGGCGAACACCGCGGCCTGACGCATCTGCGCGTCCAGCGGCACGCCGTCCGGCTGGCGCTGCGGGCGCGGACGGGCCGGCCGCGGCGGCGCGTGCGATGATGGTCCACACCGCGGGAGGCCGCGGGTCGGGGGTTCGTAGTCGATCACCGGTGTGACGGCGACAGTGGGCAATGGGGCATCTCCAGACGCTTGTGACCGAGCAGCGCCTGAAGAGTGTCAGACGGTCGGGCCGTTGGGTATTCACTCGTCGGTCCTCATCCACAGGCCCGCTCGGCGCAGACGCCCGCCAGCCGATAGCGTGACCTGATATCCAGAATGCGAAACAGGAGGGCGTTGCGGCAATGGTGACCCGGTTGTCCACCGCGGACGCGTCGTTCTATCGACTGGAGAACACCGCGACCCCGATGTATGTCGGGTCGCTGTCGATCCTGCGCCGGCCGCGATCGGGTCTGAGCTACGAGACATTGCTGGCCACCGTCGAGAAGCGCTTGCCGCAGATACCGCGCTACCGGCAGAAGGTGCGCGAGGTCAAGGTCGGCATGGCCCGGCCGGTCTGGATCGACGACGCCGATTTCGACATCACGTATCACATTCGGCGCTCGGCCCTGCCGTCGCCGGGCAGCGACGAACAACTGCATGAACTCATCGCCCGCCTGGCTGCCCGGCCGCTGGACAAGTCGCGGCCGCTGTGGGAGATGTACCTGGTCGAGGGCCTGGCCAAGAACCGCCTCGCGCTCTACACCAAGTCGCACCAGGCGTTGATCAACGGCATGGGCGCCCTGGAGATCAACCACGTGATCGCCGACCGGACGCGTCGGGCACCGCCGTTCCCCGAAGACATCTGGGTGCCGGAACGCGACCCGGGGCACAGCCGGTTGGTGCTGGGTGCCATCGGGGAGTGGCTGGTGGGTCCCGGTACCCAATTGCAGGCCGTCGGCTCCGCGGTCGCGGGGCTGGTGACCAATTCCGGTCAGCTCGTCGACTCTGCCCGCCGGGTTTTCGACGTCGCGCGCACCGTGGCACGTGGCACCGCGCCCAGCAGCCCGCTCAACGCCACCGTGTCCCGCAATCGCCGCTTCACCGTCGCCCGGGGCAAGCTCGACGACTACCGGACGGTGCGGGCCCGCTACGAATGCGACATCAACGATGTGGTGCTGGCGGTGATAGCCGGTGCCCTGAGCAACTGGTTGATGTCGCGCGGTGAAGCCGTGACGCAGACCGCGGTGGTGCGGGCGATGGCGCCGCTGTCGGTGTATCCCGACGACCAGCTCGACCCGTCCGGACCGGGCCAGGCGATGAGCGAAGTGACCCCGTTCCTGGTGGATCTGCCGGTGGGGGAGGGCAACGCGGTGGTCCGGCTCTCCCAGATCGCGCACGCCACCGAATCGAACCCGACGGCCGCCAGCCTGGTGGACGCCCGCACCATCGTCACGCTGTCCGGTTTCGCGCCGCCGACGCTGCACGCAATGGGCATCCGGGTGGCGACCAGTTTCCCGACGCTGTCGCGCCAACCGTTCAACCTGCTGATCACCAACGCCCCCGGCGCCCAGTCGCAGATGTACATCGCCGGCACGAAGCTGCTGGAGACCTATGCGGTGCCGCCGCTGTTGCACAACCAGGCGCTGGCCATCAGCGTCACGTCCTACAACGGCATGCTCTACTTCGGCATCAACGCCGACCGCGACGCGATGAGCGACGTGGACCTGCTGCCGGGGTTGTTGCAGCAGTCGCTGGACGAGCTGCTGGGCGCTTCCCGCTAGTTTCGGCCGGAATCGGCGGGTACCGATAACATCCGTTGATGTGAGCACCCCGAACAAGGCCGGCGCGTCGCCGAAGACGAAGAAGAAGAAGTCGGCCGCACCCACCGTGCAGAAGATCCCCAACGACATCTACGAAGCCGAATTGTTCAGGCTGCAAACCGAATTCGTGAAATTGCAGGAATGGGTGCGGCACACCGGTGCCCGGCTGGTGGTGATCTTCGAAGGCCGCGACGCCGCGGGCAAAGGCGGTGCGATCAAGCGGATCACCGAATACCTCAGCCCCCGCATCGCCCACGTCGCCGCGCTGCCGGTGCCGACCGGCCGGGAACGCGGACAGTGGTATTACCAGCGCTACATCGCCCATCTGCCCACCAAAGGCGAAATCGTGCTGTTCGACCGCTCGTGGTACAACCGCGCCGGCATCGAAAAGGTGATGGGATTCTGCACACCGCACGAGCATGCGCTGTTCCTGCGGCAGACCCCGATCTTCGAGCAGATGCTGATCGACGACGGGATCCTGTTGCGCAAGTACTGGTTCTCGGTGTCGGATACCGAACAGTTGCGCCGGTTCAAGGCCAGGCTCAATGACCCTGTGCGGCAATGGAAGCTGTCCCCGATGGATCTGGAATCGGTGTACCGGTGGGAGGACTACTCGCGCGCCAAGGACGAGATGATGGTGCATACCGATACCCCGGTCAGTCCCTGGTACGTGGTGGAATCCGACATCAAGAAGCATGCACGGCTGAACATGATGGCCCACCTGCTCTCGACCGTGAACTACTCGGAGGTGGAAATCCCGAAGGTCACCCTGCCGGACCGTCCCGTGGTGACCGGCAACTACCAGCGGCCGGCGCGTGAGCTGCAGAAGTTCGTCACCGACCACGTGGCGACTCTGATGTCATGACACGGGTCCACATCCCGGCGACCCTGGGCATGCTGCAGCAGCTCGTCGCCGGCGGGTCGTTGCGTCCGGTCAACGGCACCGCCTTTGCGGTCACCCCGGCGTTGCGCGAGTCCTATGCCGAGGGCGACGACGACGAGCTTGCCGAGGTGGCGCTGCGCGAAGCGGCGCTGGCCTCGCTGCGGCTGTTGGCCGCTGCGGAGGACGGCGCGCTGCCGCTGCGCCGGGTGGTGCTGGAGGCCGACGTGGATGAGGTGGCCTTCCGTCCCGATCTGGACGACGCGGTCGTCAGGATCGACGGGTCGATTCGGCTGGAACGGGTAATCGCGGCATATGTGGACAATGCGGACGCGGAGCCGGCCGTCAGGGCGGCGATGGCCGTGATCGATGCCGCCGATCTCGGGGACGAGGATGCCGAGCTGACCGTCGGCGACGCCCAGGATCATGATCTGGCCTGGTACGCCAACCAGGAGCTCCCGTTCCTGCTCGAGCTACTGTGACGCCGCTCTGGCTACGGTACCGTAACTTACGGTACCGTAGGTTGGGTCAGACGCGGCCGGAGCACGAGCAGGAGCTTCTTTTCATGAGCACAAAGCACGCGGCGCTCACCGCCAGGGTCGTCAACACCACCCGGGCGAGCGTTGCCGGGGCCGAGCAGCATCCCGGCTGGCACGCGCTGCGCCAACTGGCCGCGCGCATCACCACCCCGCTGCTGCCCGACGACTACCTGCACCTGGCCAACCCGCTGTGGTCGGCTCGCGAGCTCCGCGGCCGCATCCTGGAAGTCCGCCGCGAGACCGAGGATTCGGCCACCCTGGTCATCAAGCCGGGGTGGGGCTTCAGTTTCGACTACCAGCCGGGCCAGTACATCGGCATCGGGCTGCTGGTCGACGGGCGTTGGCGCTGGCGGTCGTATTCGCTCACCTCGAGTCCGGCCGCGGGTTCCGATTCGGCCCGGACGATCACGATCACCGTCAAGGCCATGCCGGAAGGCTTCCTGTCCACCCACCTGGTGGCCGGTGTCGAACCGGGAACCATCGTGCGACTGGCCGCACCGCAGGGCAACTTCGTGCTGCCGGATCCGGCGCCGTCGTCCATCCTCTTCCTCACCGCCGGGTCCGGGATCACGCCGGTGATGTCGATGCTGCGCACGTTGGTGCGCCGCGACCAGATCACCGATGTCGCACACCTGCATTCGGCGCCCACCGGCTCCGACGTGATGTTCGCCGACGAGTTGGCCGGGTTGGCCGACGATCATCCCGGCTATCGCCTGTCCGTGCGCGAGACCCGCTCGCGGGGCCGGCTCGACCTGTCCCGGCTCGACGACGAGGTACCGGACTGGCGCGACCGGCACACCTGGGCCTGCGGCCCCGAGGGCATGCTCAGCCAGGCCGAGAAGGCGTGGTCGGCGGCCGGCGTCGGTGATCGGCTGCACCTGGAGCGGTTCGCGGTGTCCAGGGCCGCGCCGGCGGGAGCGGGTGGGACCGTGACCTTCGCCCGCAGCGGCAAGAGTGTCGCCGCCGATGCGGCGACGTCGGTGATGGATGCCGGGGAAGGTGCCGGCGTGCAGATGCCGTTCGGCTGCCGCATGGGCATCTGTCAGTCGTGCGTGGTGGAGTTGCTGGACGGGCACGTCCGTGACCTGCGCACCGGCGTCGAGCACGATCCGGGCCATCGCGTCCAGACCTGCGTGTCGGCCGCATCCGGCGACTGCGTGGTCGATATCTAGAGTTACCGACAGGTAACCTACGGAGTCGTAGGTTACTATTGCGTAGGCCCGGGTACGCCCTAAGCACAACAGACGCAGGGAGAACTTATGGCGATCACCGACGTCGAAGAATTCGCACATCTGACCGACGCCGACATCGAAAACCTGGCTTTCGAACTCGATGCCATCCGCCAGGACATCGAAGACTCGCGCGGGCAGCGCGACGCCCGCTATATCCGTCGCACCATCGCCGCGCAACGCGCGCTCGAAGTGGCCGGGCGGGTGATGCTGGCCGCCAGCAAACGGCGGTCGGCATGGTGGGCGGGCACCGCCACGCTCGGTGTGGCCAAGATCATCGAGAACATGGAGATCGGCCACAACGTCATGCACGGCCAGTGGGACTGGATGAACGACCCGGAGATCCACTCCTCGACCTGGGAGTGGGACATGAGCGGGTCGTCCAAGCACTGGCGCTACACGCACAATTTCGTGCACCACAAGTACACCAACATCCTGGGTATGGACGACGACGTCGGCTACGGCCTGCTGCGGGTCACCCGTGACCAGCGCTGGAAGCGCTTCAACCTGATGAATCTCGTCTACAACACCTTGCTCGCGCTGCTGTTCGAATGGGGTGTCGGCCTGCAGCACGTGGAAATCGGCAAAATCGTCAAGAAGCGAATGGAGCACGGCGAGGCCCGCCAGCGCATCGACGAATTCCTGGCCAAGGCAGGTCGCCAGGTGCTCAAGGACTACCTCGCGTTCCCAGCGCTCACCTCGCTGTCGCCCGGCGCGACCTACACCTCGACGCTGAAGGCGAACGCGACGGCGAACGTGATTCGCAACGTGTGGGCCAACGCCGTCATCTTCTGCGGGCACTTCCCCGACGGCGCCGAGAAGTTCACCAAGACGGACATGGTCGGCGAGACCAAGGGCCAGTGGTACCTGCGGCAGATGCTGGGTAGCGCCAACTTCGAGGGTGGCTGGTTGCTGCGCTTCATGAGCGGCAACCTGTGCCACCAGATCGAGCACCACCTGTATCCCGACCTGCCCAGCAACCGGCTGCACGAGATCTCGCTGCGCGTCAGCGAGATCTGCGACAAGTACGACCTGCCCTACACCACCGGGTCGTTCCTGGTGCAGTACGGCAAGACGTGGCGCACCATCGCCAAGCTGTCGTTGCCGGACAAGTACCTGCGCGACGACGCCGACAACGCGCCGGAGACCCGCAGCGAGCGGATGTTCGTCGGCCTGGAACCGGAGTTCACCGGGACCGACCCGACGACCGGCCGCCGCCGCGGGCTGAAATCCGCCATCGCGGCCGTGCGCGGGTGGCGGCAATCCAAGCGTGCCGCCGCAGCGGCGGTCAACGGTGAGTTGGCCGCATAACCGGTAGGCGCCGCCATACTGGAGACCGTGCAGGTCTTCGCCGGACAGCAGGTGTCGCACTGGGACTTCCCGCGCAACACCGGCAGCGTCGCGTTGATGACCGAGTTCGGTTGCGCGAACGGGCTCGTCGTCGAGGATGTCCTGCGCGGGTCCGGGCTGACCGAGGCCGACCTGCACGACCCGGGCCGGATGATCGTCGGCCGCCAGGAGCTGGCGGTGGTGACCAATCTGGTGAGCCTGCTGGGCAACCCGGCCGGCCTCGGGGTGCGGGTGGGCGGAAGTTACCACGTCGGCTCGTTCGGGATCTTCGGGTTCGCCTGCCTGACCAGCTCGACGCTGGGCGACGCGGTCCGGTTCGCCGCCCGGTTCTACGAGCTCAGCTACGGCTTCGGCCTGCCCAGCGTGACGGTGGAGGGACCGGTTGCGGCGCTGCGGCTCGACCTGCCCGATCTGACCGGTCCCGTCGCCGAGTTCCTGGTGCGCCGCGACCTCGCGGCGATCGGCCGGGTGATGGCCGAGCTGCTGGGCGGTCCGCTGCCGCTGATGTCGATCGAGTTCGCCGGTGCGGCCCCGCCGTCCGGGGACACCGCGGTGCGGGAGGTATTCGGGGTGGTCCCGCGATACCAGGCGCCCGCCAATGTGGCGCGCTGGCCGGCCGCGCTACTGGAAAACCGGTTGCCCCAGGCCAGCGAGATGAGCGTGACCATCTGCGAGCAGCAGTGCACCGCTCTGCTGGAACGCCGACGGCAGCGCACCGGGGTGGCCCGGCAGGTCCGGGACCGGTTGGCATCTCTGGACGACAAGATCGACGGTAAAACCCACACCATCGCCAGCGTCGCCCGGCAGCTCGCCATGAGCGAGCGCACCCTGCGCCGCCGGCTGGCCGAGGAAAACACCACCTTCCGGGACCTGGTTGAGGAAGTGCACCGGGTGCTGGCCGAAGAGCTGCTGGCCACCGGTGCGCTGTCGGTGGACGATGTCGCGCTGCGGCTGGGCTACGCGGAGGCGACGAGTTTCATCGCTGCGTTCAAACGCTGGACCGGCACCACACCTGCGCGCTACCAGCGTTCGGTGGCGCCCCGGGAACGGTTCGTGGCCGGAATTATGGATTCAGCGTCCGCGATCGCCTTCCGGTGACGTGCCATAGCTCGTAATTTCAAAGCATGCGATTTCGTCCCCGTGTCCTGGTAATCGGCGCCGGCTTCGGAGGCCTGGCCGCCGCATACGAACTCTCCCACGACGGTCTCGCCGACGTCACCGTGCTGGAGAAGGCCGACGACATCGGCGGTGTGTGGCGGGAGAACACCTATCCCGGCGCCGCCTGCGACGTCCCGTCGAATCTGTACTCCTATTCCTTCGCCCGCAAGAACGACTGGGGGCGCCGCTACGCCGAGCAACCCGACATCCTGGGCTACATCCACGACACCGCCGAGCAGTTCGGCCTGCGCGAGCTGGTCCGGACCGGGGTCGAGGTCACCTCCGCCGAATACGACGACGGCACCGCCACTTGGCGGGTGACCACCGCATCCGGCGAAGTCCTGGAAGCCGAGGTGCTGGTACCGGCAGTGGGCCAGCTGTCGCGTCCCTCGCTGCCGAACATCCCGGGACTGGACTCGTTCACCGGGCCGTCCTTCCACTCCGCGCAGTGGCGCCACGACGTCGACCTGACCGGCCGGCGGGTCGCGGTGCTCGGCACCGGGGCGTCGGCCATCCAGTTCGTTCCGCGCATCCGCCAAACTGCCGGACAGGTCACCATCTTCCAACGCTCCGCGCCCTACGTGGTGCCGAAGGTGGACCGGGCCTACACCGACCGGCACCACGCCGCGTTCGAGAAGGTGCCCGGCTGGGCTGCCGCCATGCGTGGCGTGATCTGGGAGACCACCGAACTGCTGGGCCTGGCCCTGACCAGGGCCAAACCCCTGGCCCGGATGCTGCAGGCGCTGGCGTCGTCGAACCTGAAGCGGCACATCAAAGATCCGGAGCTGCGGGCCAAGCTCACCCCCGACTACCCGATCGGGTGCAAGCGGGTGCTGTTCAGCAGCGACTGGTATCCGGCGCTGGCCAGCGACAACGTCGACGTGCAGACCGAAGAGATCACCGAGGTGACGCCGACGGGGGTGCGTACCGCCGACGGCCGGCTGCACGAGGTGGACGTGATCATCTACGGCACCGGCTTCAAGGCCACCGAGTTTCTCGCGCCGATGACGATCACCGGCCGCGGCGGACGGGACCTGAACGCCGAGTGGGCCGACGGTGCCCGCGCACACCTCGGCATCGCGGTCACCGGCTTCCCGAACATGTTCCTGATCTACGGCCCCAACACCAATCTCGGCAGCAGCTCGGTCATCCTGATGATGGAGCAGCAGGCCGGCTACATCCGTCAGATCGTGACCGAGCTCGCCCGCCGCGGACCCGGGCGCGCCTTCGAAGTCCGGCCCTCCGTCGAGCGGGCCTACGACGCCGAAGTCCAGGCCCGCCTCGACAAGGGTGTGTGGACCGGTTGCGACTCGTGGTATCGCACCGCGTCCGGCCGGGTAACCACCAACTGGCCCGGGCTGGTGCACGAATATCAGCGTCGCACCCGGACCGCAGCCCTCGGCGATTTCCAGGAGGTGTTGTCGCGTGAGTCAAGCCTCGTTTGACTATGACGTGCTGGTCATCGGATCCGGTTTCGGGGGCAGCGTCACCGCGCTGCGGCTCAGCGAAAAGGGTTACCGGGTAGGCGTTCTCGAGGCCGGACGCCGGTTCCGGGACGAGGACTACGCGGTGAACAGCTGGCACGTCCGCGATTACCTGTTCAAGCCCTCGATCGGGTGTTACGGCATCCAGCGCATCGACGTGCTCACCGACGCGGTGGTGCTCAGCGGCGCCGGGGTCGGCGGCGGCTCGCTGGTATACGCGAACACGCTCTACCAGCCCGGCGACGGGTTCTTCGCCGACCCGCGCTGGAGCGGCATCACCGACTGGAAGGACGAACTGCTGCCCTGGTACGACCAGGCCAAGCGGATGCTGGGCGTCGAGACCTACCCGCGGACCACGCCGTCGGACAAGGTGATGCTGAAGATCGCCACCGATCTCGGCGTCGCCGACACGTTCCACGCCACCCCGGTCGGGGTGTGTTTCACCGGGTCCGACGGCAAGCTGGCCGAGCCGGGCGCCCCGGTGGGCGACCCGTACTTCGGCGGGGCCGGCCCGGACCGCAACGCCTGCCGGCACTGCGGCGAATGCATGACCGGGTGTCGGCACAACGCTAAGAACACGCTGGTCAAGAACTATCTCTACCTGGCCGAGAACCTCGGCGCGACGGTCCACCCGCTGACCACCGTCGTCGACGTGCGGCCCCGCGCCGGCGGCGGGTACGACGTGGTGACCCGCCGCACCGGCGGCAAACTGCGGCGCCGACGGCGTGTTTTCACCGCCGAGCAGGTGGTGTTCTCCGCAGCTGCCCTGGGCACCCAGCGGCTGCTACACAAGCTGCGCGACCGCGGCAGCCTGCCGCACATCTCGCCCAAGCTCGGCGAGCTGTCCCGGACCAATTCCGAGGCGATCCTGGCCGTGCGGGCCCGTCGCGACGACGTGGACTATTCCGAGGGTGTCGCGATCACGTCCTCCATCCACCCGGACGACCACACCCACGTCGAGCCCTGCCGTTACGGCCACGACTCGAACCTGATGGGGCTGATGGGCACCGTCCTGGTCGACGGATTGGACGGGGGGAGGCGATGGCGGACCGGGATGAAAGAGCTTGTCCGCCAACGTCGGGACCTGCGCCGGCTGCTCAACCCGAAGCGCTGGTCGGAGCAGACCATTCCGCTGCTGGTCATGCAAACCCACGACAATTCGCTGACCACCTACACCCGCCCCTGGCTGTTCGGGCGCCGGATGAAATCCCGGCAAGGCGTGGGCGAGCCGAACCCGACCTGGATCCCGGTCGGTCACGAAGTCGCCCGGCGCGCGGCCGAGCACCTCGACGGCATCGCCGGCGGCGCTTGGGCGGACCTGGCGGACATCCCGATGACGGGGCACTTCATCGGCGGCTGCGTGATCGCCGAATCGGCGGACTCCGGCGTGGTGGACCCCTACCACCGCATGCACGGCCACCCCGGGTTGCACGTCATCGACGGGTCCACGATCACCGCCAACCTGGGCGTCAACCCGTCCCTGACCATCACCGCGCTGGCCGAGCGGGCCACCTCGCTGTGGCCGAACAAGGGCGAGTCGGACCCGCGGCCGCCGCTGGGGTCACCTTACGAACGCATCGCCCCGGTGGCGCCGGTCCGGCCGGCCGTCCCGGTGACCGCGCCCGGCGCGCTGCGCTCCGAGCGGGACTACGCTCGCTGACATGCTTGCCGCGTTCGGATTCGAGAACCTGGGTGTGGTCGTCGGGGACATGTACTTCGTCGACCCGAACCCGCGCACCGGCCAGGAGACCCCGGAACGGGGAGTCAGGCTGGAGCTGCGCATCGTCGACCGGGCCGACCCGCACGGATCGATCTACGCCGGCATCCCGATCGCCTTCAACCGCCCGGTGTGGCGGGTGGACCTGTTCGGCTCCACCGAAAGCCCGCCCGGCACGCTGGACCGGGCCCATCACCACCCCCGGTTCGACGGCTGGGAACCCGGCGGCCGGCACTTCGTCCCGGAGCTGTCCGCCGACCCCGTCGCCTGGCTGGCCGAGGAACTGGCCGACCCGCCCGCCGTGCTGGCCCGGGCCGGCATCGGTGCGGACCAGGTCAGCGGGGCCGACGTGGCCGGAATCGCCTCGGCGGCACCGGAAATCGTGGCCGCGGTGCAACGGATGCTCGACGGGGTGCGCGACGGGCATTTGGCGCCGTCGCCCCCCGAGCCGGTACCCGCCGCCCGCACCGGCTGGCTCTGACTGCCTCGAAATGACTCCGGTCATCATCGAATGCGCCATCAACGGCGTCACCCCCAAGTCGGTCAATCCCCAGGTGCCGGTGACGCCTTCGGAGATCGCCGCGGACGCGCTGGCGTGCATCGAGGCGGGCGCGGCGATCATTCACAACCACATCGACCTGCATGGGGTCGGCGTGGCAGAAGCGGCCGAACGCTACCTCGAGGGATGGCGGCCGGTCCTGGCCGCCCGACCCGACGCGTTGCTGTACCCGACGGTGCATTTCGGTGCGGAGCTCTCGATCTCCTACGAACACCTGGTGCCGCTGGCCGCGGCCGGGCTGCGCGTGGGGCTCACCGACCCCGGATCGGTCAATCTCGGCGGCACCGACGCTGACGGGGTGCCGGCCGGAGATTTCGTCTACCGCAACTCATTTGAGACGATCGAGCGTGCTTTCCAGATCTGCCGCGAGGCCCGGCTCGGGCCCAGTCTGGCCATCTACGAACCCGGGTTCCTGCGGGCCGCGCTCGCGTGGTGGCGGGCGGGCCGGCTGCCGCAGGGGACGATGATCAAGCTCTACTTCGCCACCGAATCCGGTTACCTGGGCGCCCCTTTCGGGTTGCCGCCCACCGAGCGCGCACTCGACGCCTACCTGGAACTGCTCGACGGGTGCGACATTCCGTGGGCTGTTTCGGTGGTCGGCGGGGACTTGTGCGCTTGTCCGATCGCTGAGCTTGCGCTCGCACGCGGCGGCCACCTGCACCTGGGACTGGAGTTCTACCGCGGCGACCGGTCGCCGTCCAATGTCGAATTGGTGGCGGAAGCCGTTCGCCTGTGCGAACGTTCGGGCCGCTCGGTCGCAACGCCAGCGCAAGCGGCACGAATTCTGGCGCTAAGGTAGGTGTTCCGTGGCTGTATATGACTACATCGTCGTGGGAGCGGGATCAGCCGGATGTGCGGTGGCCGGAAGGCTTGCTGCGGAGTCGACGTCCCGGGTGCTGCTGGTCGAGGCCGGCGGTTCGGACCGGCGACTGGAGGTGCGCGCGCCGCTGGCGAACGTCCGGCTATTCGGCACCGCGCTGGACTGGTGCTACGAATCCGAGCCGGAGGCCGCCTGCGGCGATCGCCGGATGCCGTTGCACGCCGGTCGGGTGCTCGGCGGAACCAGCGCGATGAACATGATGGTGTGGGTCAAGGGCAGCCATCTCGACTACGACGACTGGCAACTGCCCGGCTGGTCGTGGACGGACGTGGCGCCGGTGTTCGCCCGAATTGAGCAGGGCCCGATGCGGATTGGGCGAAACCCCTGCCCCGACGAACTGTCGGGGCGGTTCGTCGCTGCGGCACGGGCGGCGGGCGTCTGCGCAGACGACGACGTCAGCGGACCCGAACTCGACGGAGCGGCGATCGCCCCGGTCAACATCCACCGAGGCCGGCGCTGGAGCACGCCGCGCGGCTATCTGCGCCGGCGGCCCAATTTGACCGTCCTGACCCGGGCCGAAGTCGGCAGGGTGATCATCCGTAAGGGCCGCGCCGTCGGCATCGAATACCGCCGTCAGGGACGGGGGAGTCGGGTCCAGCAGGCCTTCGCCGGCCACGTCGTCGTGAGCGCGGGCGCCTACCGCACGCCACACTTGCTGCAGCTGTCCGGTATCGGTCCCGCCGACCATTTGCGAAGCGTTGGAATCAATCCGGTCATCGACAATCCCCTGGTCGGTCAGGGCCTCACCGACCACCCGCACGCCTGGGCGATCTGGTCCCTCGCGCCGGGCTACGTCGGCCTATCGGACGCGTCGCACCCGAAATGGTTGCTGCAGTGGGTATTCGGCCGCAGCGGCAAGCTCGCGAACAGCGGCGTCGAGGCGGTCGCCCACATCCGGTCGACACCAGAGCTGCCGGCCTGCGACTTTCAGTTGATGACCATCCTCGCCGACACCACGGCCGATCCAGCAGCGGACACGCTGAAACCCGCTCTGTCGATTGGACATTCGTACTGGACGCCGAAGAGTCGTGGCGAGGTGTTGACACGCTCATCGGATCCCGCGACGCCACCGGTGATCCGGATGAATCTGCTCTCCGAGCGCGAGGATGTCGAAGCGCTGATCCGCGCTGTGCGGCGCACGCGCGAAATCATGGCCACCGAACCGATCGCGTCCGCCCTCGGACCGGAGCTGCTGCCGGGTCCCGGTACGGACCTCGAGTCGTGCATCAGGCAGACCGCGATCACCACCTACCATCCGGCCTGCACTGTTGCGATGGGCACGCACCCCGAGAGTCCCCTCGACGAGCATCTGCGGGTGCGCGGCGTCGACAATCTGCGGGTCGCCGATGCATCGGCGCTACCCCGGATTCCGCGCGCGAATACCAATGCTGCCGCCATCATGATCGGCGAACGCTGCGCGGACTTCCTGCTCGCCTGATCAGACGCGTCGGATCCGTCCGAGTGGTGCGCTGATTGCGGGGTTCCATTCGTTCGCGCGAGCGACCCCACATGCACGGTTTTCGCGGCGTTTTACCGTACTTGTGGGGCCGCTCGGCAAGGGAAACTCACCGCGCGACGTCTCACCCCTCCCTCAGGGTGGCCAGCAACCGCCGGGCCGCACCGACACGGCGCACCGCGGTGCCGGTGAGCAGGTCCAGCGCGCATTCCGGATCGGCCGGCGGACCCATGTGTCCGCAGCCGCGCGGGCAGTCCTCGATGGCCTCAGCGAGATCGTTGAACGACTTCAGCACGTCGTCGGGTTTGATGTGGGCCAGGCCGAACGATCGAATGCCGGGGGTGTCGATCACCCACCCCCCGTTTTGCAGCGGCAGTGCGACCGACTGGGTCGAGGTGTGCCGGCCCCGCCCAATGTCGGTGACGTTGCCCACCGCCCGATCCGCCTCGGGCACAAGGCGATTCACCAGTGTCGACTTGCCGACTCCGGAGTGCCCGAGCAGCACTGTGATCGTGTCGTCGAGCAGGTCTGCCACCGCGAGCAGAGGGTCGTCGACGCCGGCGACGACCACGGTGAGGTCCAGGTCGACGTATTGTTCGGCGAACGGTTCGGGTGGGGCGAGGTCGGTCTTGGTCAGGCACAGGATCGGCGTCAGCCCGCCGGTGTAGGCGGCGATCAGTGCGCGATCGACCAGGCCGGTGCGGGGTGGCGGGTCGGCGAGTGCCACCACCATGAGCAGTTGGTCGGCGTTGGCCACGATCACGCGTTCGGTGGGGTCATCATCATCGGCGGTGCGCCGCAACACCGTTCGCCGCGGACCCCGCCGCACGATGCGGGCCAGGGTGTCGGTGCGCCCGGACAGGTCGCCGACGATGTCGACGTCGTCACCGACCACGATCGGGGTGCGGCCCAGTTCGCGCGCCCGCATCGCCGTGACCCTGCGATCGGGTTGCCCGCCCAGCACGCACCCCCAGCGGCCGCGGTCGACGCTGACCACCATGGCGGCCTCGGCGTCGGCGTGCTGCGGACGGGTCTTGGTCCGGGGCCGCGATCCCTTGCCGGACCGGACCTTGACGTCGGACTCGTCGTAGTCGCCAGTTCTCAAGCGCTGCTTACCATTTCGGTCCACAGTTGGGGAAACTCCGGCAGCGTCTTGGTGGTGGCGCCGATGTCGTCGACCGTCACGCCGGGGACCCGCAACCCGACGATCGCGCCAGCCATTGCCATCCGGTGATCGGCGTAGGCGCGCCAGAGCCCGGGTTGCAACGGACCGGCGGTGATCACCAGGCCGTCGTCGGTCTCCCGGCAATCACCACCCAGGCGGTTGATCTCAGTGCTCAGGGCGGCCAGCCGGTCGGTCTCGTGCCCGCGCAGATGCGCGATCCCGCTCAGGTGCGACACCGATCCCGGCGCCGCCAGCGCCGCCAGCGCCGCCACCGAAGGCGCCAGTTCGCCGACGTCGCGCAGGTCGATGTCGAACCCGTCGTATCCGGGGGAACCCTGCACCTCCAGAGCCGAATCACCCTGCTCGACAACCGCATTCAGCTTGGCCAACACGTCCAGGATGTGCTCGGCGGGTTGCACGCTGGTTGCCGGCCAGCCGGTGATGCGCACGGAACCTCCGGTGACCACGGCGGCGGCCAGGAACGCGACCGCGTTGGTCAGGTCCGGCTCGACCTGCCAGTGCCGGGCCTGCACCGTGCCCGGATGCACGTGCCAACGATTGCCCACCGAGTCGTCGACGTCGACGCCGGCCTGGCGCAGCATCGCCACCGTCATCGCGATGTGCGGCGCCGAGGGCAGCGACTCACCCGTGTGCTGCACGGTCAGGCCGTCGGTGAACGACGCCCCGGACAGCAACAGGCCCGAGACGAACTGCGAGGACGCCGAGGCGTCAATGGCCACCGTCCCGCCGGCCACCGAACCACTGCCCTGCACGCGGAACGGCAACCCGGTCCCGTCGACCGGCACGCCCAGACCCCGCAGCGCATCCAGCAGGGGCGCGATGGGTCGGGAACGAGCCTGCTCGTCGCCGTCGAACGTGACCGGGGTGGCGCTGAGTGCGGCCAGCGGGGGGACGAAGCGCAGCACGGTGCCGGCCAGTCCGCAGTCGATGCGGGTATCGGGGCCGGGTTCGATGCGGCCGTCCACCGTCAGGTCGGTGCTGGTGCCGTCGACGCGCAGGCCCAGGGCTCGCAGCGCCCCGATCATCAGGTCTGTGTCACGGCTGCGCAAGGCTCCGGCAATGGTCGACGTGCCGGCGCCGAGCGCCGCCAGAATCAAGGTGCGATTCGTTTGCGACTTCGAGCCCGGGACGGTCACGGTCGCGTGCACCGGGGCCGGTGCGGACGGGGCCTGCCATGCGCTCACCGCTCCATCATCTCGTGTCGGTGGCTTCTGCCAACATGGAGATATGTGTGGACGTTTTGCAGTCACCACCGATCCGGCACTGCTGGCCGAGAAAATCAAGGCGATCGACGAAGCGACCGGTACCTCCGAGCGCAGTTCGGAGCCCAATTACAACGTGGCACCCACCACTGCCATCGCGACCGTGGTGACCCGGCACGACGAGCCGGACGACGAGGCCACCCGCCGGGTGCGGTTGATGCGCTGGGGCCTGCTGCCGCCCTGGGTGAAAGCCGGCCCGGACGGTGCGCCGGACACCAAAGGCCCCCTGCTGATCAATGCCCGCGCCGATAAGGTCGCCACGTCGCCGGCCTTCCGCGGCTCGGCAAAGAGCAAACGCTGCCTGGTCCCGATGGACGGTTGGTATGAATGGCAGCCCAATCCGGAGACCGGCAAGTCGCCCAAGACACCGTTTTTCATGCACCGCAACGACGGTGAGCCGTTGTTCATGGCTGGGCTGTGGTCGGTGTGGAAGCCAGACAAGCAGGCGGATCCGCTGCTGAGTTGCACGATCATCACCACCGACGCGGTCGGTGAACTGGCTGAAATCCACGACCGGATGCCGCTGATCCTGGCCGAGGACGAGTGGGATGCCTGGCTGGATCCGGACGCACCGCTGGACCCCGACCTGCTGGCCCGTCCGCCGGACATCGGCGGCATTGCGGTGCGCCAGGTGTCGACGCTGGTCAACAGCGTCCGCAACAACGGGTCGGAGCTGTTGCAGCCGGCCGAGTCGCAGCCTGGGCAGATGACTTTGCTGTAGGCGCGTCCTCGAGACCATGCGGCGCCTCCTGGCGGGCTCAGGATTGCCGATCAACGCAGCACCGTGCCACCGTCGATGTTGATCACCTGCCCATTGATCCACTCGCCTTCCGCGGATAACAGAAAGGCGACCAAGGCCGCGATGTCATCGGGAGCGCCGACGCGGTGTCCTCGAATCCGTTTGAGTGCACCGGCTTGCAGTTGTGACCACTGCGGGGCGGCACGGATCGCGTCGGTGGCGGTGAAGCCCGGTGCGACGGCGTTGCAGCGGATCCCCTCCTTGCCCCACCGGGCAGCGACGTGTCTGGTCAGTGCGCCGATGCCGGCATTGGCGGTGGCATAGGCCGGACGCGCGGGCTCGCCCTGGAAGGCCGCCGCCGACGACATGTTCACGATCGCCCCGCCGCCCCGGTCCAGCATGTGCGGGATGGCGTACTTCATGGCAGCGACGTACCCACGCAGGTTGACCGCCATGACGCGATCCCACACGTCGAACTCGATGTCGACGACGTCGGTGTCGGCGCGCAAGGTCGACATGTCCGCGCCCACGTTGAACAACAGGTCGACACCACCGAAAGTCGTTGTTGCGCAGTCCATCAGCGCGGCCACGGAGTCCGTGTCGGACAAGTCGAAGACAACATGCGACGCCGTACCGCCTGCCGCGACGATGCGCTCGGCGGTCTGCCGGGCGGCACCGGCGGCGACGTCACCCACCACCACCGGGCATCCTTCGTCGCCCAGCCGTGCCGCCGTCACCGCCCCGATGCCCGTGGCGCCGCCCACCACGACAGCGACCCGGTCGGCCAGGCCGCGCAGTCCCATGGTTACCCCTCTCGGGTCTTGACTTTCACCTTCAGGACTGTAAAGGATCGCACCTCATGGCTGAGATCGATCGAGCGCGGCCCGGGTTCGGCGACTGGAGGACGACCGAGTGAATTCAGTCAAGTTCGACTTCACCGGGGCCCACGTCCTGGTCACCGGCGGCACCAGCGGGATCGGCAACGGTATCGCCGCGGCCTTTGCCCAGGCCGGCGCCTCCGTCACAGTCACCGGAACACGCACTGCACCAACCGAATACGACGCCGACCTCAGCTCCTTCGCCTACCGGCAGTGCCGCATTCAGGAGGCCGACTCCGTCGACGCACTGGTGAACTCACTGAACGAATTGGACATCCTGGTCAACAACGCTGGCGGCCCCTACCCGGCGGGTGACGAATACGATCCCGACGGCTACATCGCATCGGTGGCGCAGAACATGTTCGGTCCCATGCGGCTCACCATGGGTTGTCACGAAAAGCTCAAGTCCAGCAACATGTCCGGCGGTGCCAGTGTGGTGAACATCGTATCGATGTCCGCCTTCCGTTCAGCGGTGTTCGTTCCCGGTTACGCCTCAGCGAAGATGGGCCTGCTTGCTTTGACGATGAATCTGTCCCGCCGCTGGGCCGACGACGGCATTCGCGTCAACGCGGTCGCGCCCGGGCTGATCGATACCCGGATCACGCAGCCGGCGATACAGATCCCGCAAATCCGGGACGTCGAGATCGGCTTTCACACCCCGCTCGGCCGGCCGGGGACCCCCCGGGACTGCGCAGGTGCAGCGCTGTTCCTGTGCACCGATGCCGCTTCGTACATCACCGGCAGCACCATCGCCGTCGACGGCGGATACCTGACAGTGTGAACGGCATCATTTGCTCAGATCGCCAGATCCCAGGTGATCGCGTCGGTCAATCGGAGCAGATCTGCCGGCGCGACCACCAGATCCCAGCCCCGTCGGCCCGCGCTGCACAACACCCGGTCCCACTCCACAACTGAACTGTCCACTGCGGTCCGCAGCCGCCTACGCTGACCGAACGGCGAAATCCCGCCGACGACATAGCCACTCGAGCGCTCGGCCGCAGCGGGTTCGGCCATCTTGGCCTTGGCCACCCCGAAAGCGGCCGCGGCAGCCTTCAAAGACAACTTCGCCGGCACCGGCACCACCGCGACCGCCAGCTCAGCGGGCAGCGCGATGATCAGCGTCTTGAACACCTGCGCCGGCGCGATCCCGGTGCCCCGCGACAGGTCGGCAACCATCTCGAACTGCCGAACCTCATGCCGCACACCGGCTTTGACCAACGCCGCAATCGCAGGCGTGGCGGCGCTCAGGAGCCTGAGTACCCCGGCGGGTTGACCCCGTCCACCCAGAAGTCCACACCCAACTGCGAACCCGGTACGCAGTCGTAGACCGACAGGTCGCTGACGCCGGACTCGACCAGCACGTCCTCACACAGCAGCATGTTGCCGGTGTACTCCCGCGACGGCTTGTTCAGGATCACGTATGCGGCATCGGAGTACACCTCGGGCTTGCGGGACCGGGCCATCGCCTCGTCGCCGCCGAGCAGGTTCTGCACCGCGGCGGTGGCCACCATCGTGCGGGGCCACAGCGTGTTCGACGCGATGCCCTCCTCCCGCATCTCCTCGGCAATGCCCAACGCGCACAACGTCATACCGAACTTGGCCATCATGTATGCGGTCGGCTTCAGCCATTCCTTGCCCAGCAGCACCGGCGGCGACAACGTCAGCACATGCGGATTCTCGCGGCCCTTCATGTGCGCCAGACACGCCTGCGAGACCGCGTAGGTGCCGCGCACCTGGATGCCGTTCATCAGGTCGAAGCGCTTCATCGGCACCTCGGTGATGGATCCGAGGTTGATGGCCGAGGCGTTGTTGACGCAGATGTCGATGCCGCCGAACTGCTCGACCGCCTTGGCCACCGCGGACTCGACGGACTCCGGGTCGCGCACGTCGCCGACGATCGGCAGCGCCTGGCCGCCGGCCTCCTCGAGTTCCTTGGCGGCGGTGTAGACGGTGCCCGGCAGTTTCGGGTGCGGGTCGGCGGTCTTGGCGATCAGCGCGATATTGGCGCCGTCCTGCGCGGCGCGCTTGGCGATCGCCAGGCCGATACCGCGGCTGGCGCCGGAAATGAACATGGTCTTCCCATTCAGCGACATGGCGTCACACTAACCTCCGCTTCGACCGGCCATTTCTCCGGTGCGTCGCTCCCGTGATGCGCGCAGCGTCACCGCGGTCCGTACCGTTCGCTGATCTCCGCGTCCAGGCGGCGTTCGTGCGTCGGCAACCCGTCGGGCACGTTGGCGCCGCGCAGGACGACGAGTTCCGCGGCGAACGGGCCCAGTTCGTTGATTTCCCGCACCGCGAGCACCGCTGCTTCGGCCTGCATCGATCGCAGCATCCGGCAGCTCCTGCTGGACATCGGCGATCACCGGATTCCGCTGCGCAACGTCGACCCACCCCCGTGCATCCACCTCCAGCGCCAGGAAGCGGGCCGTTTGTTCGGCCGCCTCGGCCCTTGACCATCCGCTTCGACGAGAAAAGTGGTGCTCAACGTGCCGGGAGCACCTTGCGGGCGCAGGGCGGCCGGAGTGAAGCCATCCCAGAACTCGCTGCTGACGCTGAGCGCCCATGGCCCGCGGACCTGCCGGGAGACGGTGTGCGTGCCAACTGGCACCACTCGAGTCTTGCAGGATGGCCGGACAACTGCCGACCGGAAATACCTCGACCGATAATGCCGTTGACTGAAGCGACGTTCACATCGGCGTCGGTGAAATCCGTGCCGAGCGGTCCGAGGCAGACACTGTCGGTGGCGGCCTTTAGATTGGGAGAAAGGAACCTGGTGTCAACTGCGACGAGCCTGTTGTGCGACGCGCGGTTGGATCGCTTCCTTGCGAGTCCGGCGGCGCTGGCCGCGTTGCCCGGTCACACCGCAACCGAAGGGACCGTGGTAATCAACATGGCCGACACCGATGGCGAGACCGGACCCTCGGTCGCCGAAAACGGGCCGCCCGCGCGCCAGGAGACCGACGCCGAACTGACGGCACGCTTCGAGCGTGACGCGATTCCGCTGCTCGACCAGCTCTACGGCGGTGCGCTGCGGATGACCCGCAACCCCGCCGACGCCGAAGACCTGCTGCAGGAGACGATGGTCAAGGCCTACGCCGGGTTCCGCTCGTTCCGGGAGGGCACCAACCTCAAGGCGTGGCTGTACCGCATTCTGACCAACACCTACATCAACAGCTACCGCAAGAAGCAGCGGCAGCCGGCGGAGTACCCGACCGACGAGATCACCGACTGGCAGCTGGCCGCCAACGCCGAGCATTCCTCCACCGGGCTGCGCTCTGCCGAGGTCGAGGCACTCGAAGCACTACCGGACACCGAGATCAAGGCGGCCCTGCAGGCCTTGCCGGAAGAGTTCCGGATGGCCGTCTACTACGCCGACGTCGAAGGTTTCCCTTATAAAGAGATCGCCGAGATCATGGGCACCCCGATCGGTACCGTGATGTCTCGGCTGCACCGCGGCCGACGTCAGCTCCGCGAACTGCTGGCCGACGTCGCCAAGGACCGCGGCTTCGTCCGTGGGCAGGCGCACGAGGAGGTGTCGTCATGAGTGAACAACCCGGCGCCGCCGGTTCGTGCTCGAGTAGCCACGACTCCGACCGTCATCTGGGCTGCGCGCAGGTCATCGCCCAGATCTGGACCCTGCTCGACGGCGAATGCCAGCCGGACGAGAAGGCGATTCTGCAACGGCACCTCGATGCTTGCCCCGGCTGCCTGCAGCACTACGGCATCGAAGAGCGGATCAAAGAACTGATCGCGATGAAATGCAGCGGTGAGAAGGCTCCGGACGGCCTACGGGAGCGGCTGCGGATCCAGATCAGCCGGACCACGATCGTCCAGGGCGAGTTCTGATCCTCAGGCGTTGGGCCGCTTGCCGTGGTTGGCCTTGCTGTACTTGCGGTCGCGCTTCTTCCGGCCTCGCTTGGCCATGTCTGAACCTCGTTTCGTGAAGCTTCTGGGCAGCTGCTGGGCGGCCAGCGGCCGCTCGATTACCGTCCAGTGTCTCATGCGGACACCGATGCGCTGTCCACCGCCCGCGCGCCGCGGTCGCCAACGGCCTTATGGTTCGATATACAAAGCCGAGAGCAGCATGCGCAGTTGGCCGAGACGAGTGGGGTGATGATGTCCGAGGAGGTTCGCGCCGAGATCGTGGCCAGCGTGCTCGAAGTCGTGGTCAACGAAGGCGACCAAATCGGCCAGGGCGACATCGTGGTGCTGCTGGAGTCCATGAAGATGGAGATCCCGGTCCTGGCCGAAGTCGGTGGAACCGTCAGTCAGGTGAGCGTGTCGGTCGGTGACGTGATCCAGGCCGGCGACCTGATCGCTGTCATCAGCTGACCGAAGCCCATGTCCACTCTCGGTGATCTGCTCGCCGAACACACGGTGCTGCCCGGCAACGCCGTCGATCACCTGCACGCGGTCGTAGGGGAGTGGCAGCTACTGGCCGACCTGTCGTTCGCCGACTACCTGATGTGGGTGCGTCGCGACGACGAGGTGCTGGTCTGCGTCGCGCAGTGCCGGCCCAATACCGCGCCGACGGTCCTGCAGACCGACGCGGTGGGCAGCGTCGTGCCCGCCGACCAGTTGCCGCTGGTCTCCCAGACCTTCGCGGCCGGCGTCGGCGTGCAGGAGAGCGACGTGGGTGAACCACACTCGTGGCCGCTGCCGGGGCCGCACGTCGTCGCGTCGCCGGTGCGGTTTCGCGACAACGTGGTGGCCGTGCTGACTCAGCACCAAACCGACACCGCAGCCGAGCGGATGTCCGGCCACTTGGAAACGGCCTACCGGGCCTGCGCCGACGATCTGCTGCACATGATCGCCGACGGCGCCTTCCCCGACGTCGGCGACGTCGCCATGTCGCGGTCCACGCCCCGCGCCGGGGACGGCTTCATCCGCCTCGACGTCGACGGCATCGTGGCGTACGCCAGTCCCAACGCGCTGTCGGCCTACCACCGGATGGGCCTGACCAGCGAGTTGGAGGGCCACAACCTGATCAAGATCACCCGGCCGCTGATTTCGGATCCGTTCGAGGCGCAGGAGGTGGCCGAGCACATCCTCAACCTGCTGGCCGGCGGATCCAGCATGCGCATGGAGGTCGACGCGGGCGGCGCCACCGTCCTGCTGCGCACGCTGCCGCTGGTAGTGCACGGGGAGAACGCCGGGGCGGCGATCCTCATCCGCGACGTCACCGAGGTCAAGCGCCGGGACCGCGCGCTGATCTCCAAGGACGCCACCATCCGTGAGATTCACCACCGGGTGAAGAACAACCTGCAGACGGTGGCGGCGCTGCTGCGGCTACAGGCCCGCCGCACCGTCAACGCCGAGGGGCGCGAGGCCCTGATCGAATCGGTGCGCCGGGTGTCGTCGATCGCGCTGGTGCACGACGCGCTGTCGATGTCGGTGGACGAGCAGGTCAACCTCGACGAGGTGATCGACCGGATCCTGCCGATCATGAACGACGTGGCCTCGGTGGACCGCCCGATCCGGATCAACCGGGTCGGCGACCTGGGAGTCCTGGACTCCGACCGGGCGACAGCGCTGATCATGGTGATCACCGAACTGGTGCAGAACGCGATCGAGCACGCGTTCGATCCGACGGCTGCGGTCGGGTCGGTGACGATCCGGGCCGAACGCTCGGCCCGCTGGCTGGACGTCGTGGTCCACGACGACGGGCGCGGCCTGCCCGACGGGTTCAGTCTGGAGAAGTCCGACAGCCTGGGGCTGCAGATCGTCCGGACGCTGGTCTCCGCGGAGTTGGACGGTTCCCTGGACATGCGGGAGAGCGCCGATCGCGGCACCGACGTGGTGCTGCGGGTGCCGATCGGTCGACGGGGCCGGTTGCTGCTGTGACTGTGGTCGCACGCAGCAATGCGGCCCCGGAAATCTCCGGGGCCGCATTAGCTGTGAAGTCTGGGTTCAGACTCCGCTTCGGGCTTTCGTCCGGGCGTTGCGGCGCTTGAGTGCGCGCCGCTCGTCTTCGCTCATTCCGCCCCACACGCCCGAGTCCTGACCGGTGTTCAGAGCCCATCCGAGACATTCCGTGGTCACCGGACACCGATTACAGACCAGTTTCGCGTCAGCGATCTGCGCGAGTGCCGGGCCGCTGTTCCCAACCGGGAAGAACAGTTCCGGATCTTCGTCGCGACACACCGCCCTATGGCGCCAATCCATTAGTCTCTACTCCTCACTATGTGCGCAGCACTGCACACGGGCATTTTCTTCTTGGCTGTTAAAGCGTGCGCAAGAAAGGGATTTTCCGTACCTCTGCATATCTCTGTGCATGCAACCTTTTGATCGTTTCACAGGCTCAACAGATGTCAATAGTGTTACGCGGGCTCGTGGGCTATCTCACTTCACCGATCTCTTACCCATACCCTTAACCAGTTGTACTACACTACTCGGCGAATTTCGCCCCACATTTTCGTCGCGAGCTCGTCACAGCTTGATCTGCGCAGGTCACGGACCTGAATTCGGTGGCGGAGCAACCACCGCCAAGGCGCTCGGAACGACCCGGCACGTGATGGAATCGCGTAGACCGAGGTACTCACCGTCGCACTGGAAGGCGGCGGGCGTGGCCATCTTGGTGACGGTCACGTAACTCACATCGTCGTCGCGGATGAGTTGCTTGCCCCGCGGATCGGGACGCTTAGCGAGCAGTTGGCGCAACACCTTGATGGTCGGAATCAGCTTCATGCTGGTGAGCGCGAAGATGCCCAGGCCGGAGTCGAAGCTGCAACCCGGGTTGGTCACCATCGGCCGGTCGTCGCTGTAGGTCCATACGTTGGTGTTGCACACCCAGACGAAGTGCACGCCGGAGACGGGCTCCTTGTCGGGCAATTCCAGGATCAGGTTGGGGTCACGCCGGCTGAACCGCACCGAGACGGGCACCGCGATCCGCCAGTAGTTCATCGGCGTGACCTTGACGCCCCGCTCGCGCGCCGCTTCGACCGCCTCCAGCACCTCCGCGTCGACGCCCATCCCGGCGTTGACCAGAGCCCACATCTCGCCGCAGTCGATCAGGGAGATGCGCCGCCACTGCCGGTGCTGTTCGTACGCGTCGAGCAGGTCGATGAGCTGGTTGGTCGCCTCGGTGGGGTCGCGGTGCATGCCCAGCGCCCGGGCCAGCACGTTGGCTGAGCCGCCGGGCACGATCGCCACCGCCGGCACCGGCCCGGCCGGAGTGGAACCGGGACGGCCGAGCATGCCGTTGACCACCGCGCTCACCGTCCCATCACCGCCGTGCACGACGACCAGGTCGTACCCCTGCGCCGCTGCGGTGTGCCCGAGTTCCTCCGCGTGACCGGGGTGTTCGGTGTTGGCGATGGTGAGCTGTACGCGACTTTCCAGTGCGTGCGTCACCAGCGCCCGGGCGGCCGGAGTGATGCTGGTGGCGATCGGGTTGGCGATCAACATGGCACGCATGAGCCATGAGCTTAAGCGGTATGCGGTGCGGATCACGCTCTACGCTGGCTCTGTGCGCATCCCCGTCCCGCCCACCGTCCGTCGCGCCGGCTTCGTCGTGGCGGCCCAGGGCGCGGCAGCGCTGGTGGTGGCCGCGATCCTGGTGGTCCGTGGTCTGGCCGGGGCCGATCAGCACGTCGTCAACGGGCTGGGCACCGCGGCGTGGTTCGCCGTGGTGGGTGCCGCGGTGCTGGCCGGGGGCCGGGCCCTGGTGACCGGCAAGCGGTGGGGCCGTGGGCTGGCCGTGTTCACCCAGCTGTTGCTGCTGCCGGTGGCCTGGTATCTGGCGGTGGGATCCCACCGGCCGGTGTACGGCATCCCGTTGGGGCTGGTGGCACTGGGCACCCTGGGATTGCTGTTCAGCCCGCCGGCGGTGCGCTGGGCCGCCGGCGACGATCAGCGGGGTCCGGCCAGCGCGGCCAACTCCGGACCGGACAACCGGTAGGTCGTCCACTCGCGCTGCGGCGCCGCCCCGATCCCGTCGTACAGGGCGATCGCGTCCGCGTTCCAGTTGAGCACCGCCCACGCCAGTCGTGTGTAGCCGTGGGTGCGGCATTCGGCGGCCAGGGTCCTCAGCAGGTCGCGGGCCAGACCGCGGCGCCGGAACGCCGGCCGCACGTAGAGGTCTTCCAGGTAGATCCCCGCCGCGCCGTCCCAGGTGGAGAAGTTGAGGAACCACAACGCCATCGCGGCGAGTTGTCCGTCGACATCGACGACGTGCGCGTGCACCGTCGGCGTGTCATCGAAAAGTGCTGCGGTTATTTGCTTTTCGGTGACGGTGCAGTGCTGGGCGGCATGTTCGAAGGCAGCGAGTTCGTGGATCATGGCGGTGATGTCGGCGACATCGCCCGGTGCGGCGCGACGGATGGTCACTGCGCGACTCCCAACGCATTGAGGATGGTGGCGAATTTCGTGGTGGTTTCCAGGACTTCGTCGTCGGGGTCGGACTCGGCCACGATGCCGCCGCCGGCGTGGGCGAGCGCGGTACGCCGGTCGGCCGAAAGTTGTGCGCACCGAATCGACACCACCCAGTCACCGTCCCCGCGGGCATCGCACCAGCCGACCGCGCCGGCGTAGAAGCCGCGGTCGCCTTCCAGCGCGGCGATCAGCTGGGCGGCCGCGTCGGCCGGCACCCCCCCGACCGCCGGGGTGGGATGCAACGCCAACGCCAAATCGATTGCAGTGGTTGAGGTATCGCGAAGCCGGCCGGTCACCGGGGTGCACAGGTGCCAGACCGCCGCGGTACGACTCAGCTGCGGCTCTGCGGCGATGGTCAGGTCGGTGCACAGCGGCTCCAGCGCCGCCCGCATCACGTCGATGACCAACCGGTGCTCGTGTCGGTCCTTGGCCGATCCGGCCAGCGCGGCGGCGTTGGCGGCATCGGTGTCCGGGTCGGGGGAGCGCGGTGCCGAGCCGGCGAAGGGCCGGCACACCACCCGCTCGCCGGAACGCGCGACCAGCAGTTCCGGGCTGGCGCCCACCAGCGCGGACCCGACGTAGTCGCCGCCGGCTGCGCTCAGGTCGACCAGAAAACTGTAGGCGTCGGCGTCGGCGGCGACCAGCCTGCGCAGCACCGCGCGGGGGTCGAGCGGCGCGTCGGCGGACAACTGCAGCGCCCGGGCCAGCACCACCTTGTGCAGCGGGTTGTCGTCGGCGGCCAGCTGCTCGCGGGCGCGGCTGATCCGGGAGCGGTGCTCGGCGGGGGGCGGCACGGCCGAGTCGATGCGAACCGTCGGCAGCGGACCCGTCGGCCAGTCGGGAAGCGCGCCGACGTGTTCCGGGACCACCAGCGCGGCCGGTCGGCTCACGTCGAATGGCAACGCGCCCAACACTATTGGTGCGGCACCGCAACGCAGGGCCGCTTGGGCCGCCCGCAGATCGTCGTAACGTGCCCGTACGCCGTCGGCAACCAGGGTCCCCCGCGGTCCGATCAGCGCGAAAGGCGGTTCCGGGTTCACGTCAGCGCATTCGGTCGGGGATGACAGCTCAACCCGAGCTGACTGAGCTGCCGGATGCCGTGCTTGAACCCGCACACGGCGATCGTCGCGGTGGGCATGCCGAAGCGGCTGCCTTCGCGCACCGGCAGTTGTACCCACCGGGTGATCACCGCGCGGGAGAAGTGGCCGTGGCTGACCAGCAGTACGTCCCGGTTCTGCATGTTCTCCAGCGCCAGAGCTACGGCCCGGTCGGCGCGTTCGCTGACCTGCGCGACGCTTTCCCCGCCGGGGCATCCGTGCGTCCACACCAGCCAGTCGGGGTCCGATTCGTGGATCTGCGGGGTGGTCAGACCCTCGTACTCGCCGTAGTCCCATTCGGCGAGCAGCGGGGTGACCTGATCGATGATGAGGCCGGCCAGGTCGGCGGTGGCCAGCGCGCGGCGCCGCGGGCTGCAGATCACGAACGGGTCCGTCAGGCCGAGGTCGCCGAGTACCACCCCGGCGAACTCCGCCTGCTCCCGGCCGGCGTCGGTCAGCTCGATATCCGTGCGCCCGGTGTGCTGGCCGGATTTCGACCATTCGGTCTCGCCGTGGCGCAACAACAACAGCCGGTGGTTCTGCACGCCCATGCCAGCGATTGTGCCCGAGACACGCCGGAACCCCGCCGGGCCCGCCACCCGAACCAGACGATCTGATACATGCCAGTATGGGCACCATGAGCGACATGCGCGTGCTGGCGGTGGCCAATCAAAAGGGCGGGGTGGCCAAGACGACGACGGTCGCGTCGCTCGGTGCGGCGATGGTGGACAAAGGAAAGCGGGTATTGCTCGTCGACCTCGACCCTCAGGGGTGTCTGACCTTCTCGCTGGGCCAGGACCCCGACAAGTTGCCCGTGTCGGTGCACGAGGTGTTGCTCGGCGAGGTGGAGCCCGACGCGGCGCTGGTGGCGACTTCGGAGGGCATGACGCTGCTCCCGGCCAACATCGACCTGGCGGGTGCCGAGGCGATGCTGCTGATGCGGGCCGGCCGCGAATACGCACTCAAGCGGGCGCTGACCAAACTCGCCGACGCGTTCGACGTGGTGATCATCGACTGCCCGCCGTCGCTCGGTGTGCTCACCCTCAACGGGCTCACCGCCGCCGACGAGGTGATGGTGCCGCTGCAGTGCGAGACCCTGGCGCACCGCGGCGTCGGCCAGTTCCTGCGCACCGTCGCCGACGTCCAGCAGATCACCAACCCGAATCTGCGGCTGGTCGGCGCCCTGCCGACGCTGTACGACTCGCGGACCACCCATACCCGGGACGTGCTGCTCGACGTGGCCGACCGCTACGAGTTGCCGGTGCTGGCACCGCCGATCCCGCGCACGGTGCGCTTCGCCGAAGCCAGTGCGTCGGGCTGCTCGGTGCTGGCCGGGCGCAAGAACAAAGGGGCGATGGCCTACCGCGAGCTGGCCGAGGCGCTGCTCAAGCACTGGAAGACCGGTAAGCCGCTGCCCACCTTCAGCGTGGAGTATTAGCCCAGCGCGACCACGGTGTCACCGCGCTGCTCGATCACCCGCGAACCGGACACCACCGGGATCACCGCGGCACTGCTGGGCGATCGCTGCACGTCGATATAGCGACTGGGCTGCCCGCTGACCGGGTCGTAGACGCCGATCGCACCGGTGATCGGCACCAGCAGCCGGCCCGCCATCATCACCCCGGGCCCCACCGGAACCGCCGAATCTCCTGCGGCGATGGTGTAGCGCAGGGTCAGGTCGCCGGCTTCGAACACCAGCAGCGCATCTCCGGTCCACCAGGTGACCAGGCTGCCGGTCGTGGACACCACCGACGACGCCGACGGCGGACCGTCCAGCGGCAGGCTTACCACCCTGGCGCCCGTCTCATCGACCACGTCGACGTGCGGCTGCGGGGTCGGCAGGTACACCGCGGTGCGGTTCTGCGAGACCACCAGCACCCGCGCCCCGGTGCCCGGCCGCACGCCGGCTTCCTGCACCACCTGTTGCTGGGGTTCGTCGTCGTCCTTGCCGGGACGCAGCAGCAGCAGGCGCAGGTCGGCCTGGTCGGCGCACGATTCGAGGACCGACACCGCCGATGAACTCGCCGCGGCGGATTCCAGCGTGCAGCCCGAGTGCAAACCCCGCGCCGACGGTTTGACCCGGGCGTCGGTCTCGCCGTACGCCAGCATCCGGACCATGTCCGAGCGCCACATCTCCAGCCGGGTGCTGCCCGCCGACAGGATGGCGGTGCCGTCGGAGGACAGCCGCACCTGCGGATCGGCATAGCTGCTGCGGGCAGGTCCGCGGCGGCCGGTCGATCCGTCGATGGTGCTGACCTGACCGCAGCCGCGGTCGTCCCGGTAGACCGCGACGGCGTAGCGATAGATCCAGGTCACCCCGCACAGGTCGGTATCGCGCGAGTAGCTCCACAGTGGCTGACCGGTGGTCAGGTCGCGCCCTTCGACCAGGCGTCCAGCGGCGGTGGTCACCGTTCCACCCACCACCACCGGAACCCGGGTCGCCGCACTGGGTGCGCTCCAGAGCTCATGCAGCGTGGTAGGAACCTCACGGACGGGCGTGGGCGCGGTTGCGGGGGTGGCCGCCGGCCGGCTGACGGTGGCCCGCGCGTCGCTGGTCCACCAGATCAGCGCCGCCGCGACCGCGACGACGATCGCAATGGTCGCGGCAGCCACGATGTCGGCCTTGGTTCGGCGCTCAGGTCGGACCATGCGCTGAGTATGGCTGTGCTGGTCGGCTAGATCGTCGAAGGGGCGGCATCGGCCGGCTTGCGACGACGCCGCCGCCGCCGGGCCGGCGAGCTGGACGTGGCACCGGAGGTCGTCCCGGGTGCCGCGGGCGTGCCCGGGTCGTCAGCAGCGTCACCGCTCGCGACGGGATGCCCGGTGACCGGCTTGCCGCCGCGGGTGCGCTTGCGTTTGGTGGTGCGACGGGGGGGACGGCTGGAACTCTCGTCGCCGGCTTCGCGGCGCTTGACCGGGGCCTTGCGCGGTTCGCCGACGGCGCCGCCCGTCTCGGCCGGGATGGACAGCTCGGTGTACAGGTGCGGGGAGTTGGAGTAGGTCTCGGCCGGGTCGGGCGAGCCCAGGCCCAGTGCCCGGTCGATCGCGGACCAGCGTTCGAGCTCGTCCCAATCCACCAGGGTGACCGCCACGCCGGTGCGGCCGGCGCGGCCGGTGCGTCCGATCCGGTGGACGTACATCTTCTCGTCCTCGGGGCACTGGTAGTTGATGACGTGCGTGACGTCGTCGATGTCGATACCGCGGGCCGCGACGTCGGTGGCGACCAGCACGTTGATGTCGCCGGAGCGGAATGCCTTGAGGGCCTTCTCGCGCGCGATCTGTCCGAGGTCACCGTGCACGGCGCCGACGGCGAAACCGCGCTCCTGCAACTCGTCGGACACCTTCTGGGCGGTGCGCTTGGTCCGGGTGAAGATCATGGTCGCGCCGCGGCCGCCGGCCTGCAGGATGCGGCTGACGAGTTCGATCTTGTCCAGCGCGTGGGCGCGGTAGACGAACTGCTCGGTGGTGTCGTGCACGGCCAGCGAGTGCGGCGCCTCGGCGCGGATGTGGGTGGGCTGGACCATGAAGGTGCGGGCCAGCGTGATGATCGGATCCGGCATGGTCGCCGAGAACAGCATCGACTGCCGGTCGGCCGGGATCTGCCGCAGAATGCGTTCGATGTCGGGCAGAAAGCCCAGGTCAAGCATCTCGTCGGCTTCGTCGAGCACCAGGACGGACAGTCCGCCCAGCTGCAGGTGACCCTGCTGGCACAGGTCGAGCAGCCGGCCCGGCGTGCCCACCACGACGTCGGCGCCCTTGTGCAGCGCTTCGATCTGCGGCTCGTAGGCCCGGCCGCCGTAGATTGAGACCACCGCCAGCGGGCGCTGCGCCCCGTCGGCGACCTCGGGGTCTTTCGGCGCGGTCAGATACTTCGCCGCGGACGCCAGGTCGTTGGTGACCTGCAGGCACAGCTCGCGGGTGGGCACGACCACCAGGGCGCGCGGGGCGCCGGTAAGCGGTCGCGTCGCGGTTTCGGAGGTGACGCGCTGCAGCAGCGGCACGCCGAACCCGAAGGTCTTGCCCATGCCGGTACGGGCCTGGCCGATCACGTCTTCGCCGTCAAGCGCGAGCGGCAGGGTCAGTTCCTGGATGGCAAAGGGCGTCTCGATGCCTTTCTCGGCGAGTGCGCGAACTATTTCGTCGCGCACTCCGAGCTGGGCAAAGGTGAGTTCAGGGGCATTTTTGAGTGCGGTCATACGCGGGTTGAAGCCTTCCGGTGAAGTAATCGAACTGGTTCGGATTAGTTCGTGCTCTGTCTGTGTCGCGGTTCACGCGCGCACGAAATCCGATTCCGACTACTTCGCCGGGCCCGCGCTCCTGGTCGATCTTTGGGCGGGCGGCTACGTGCACGCACATTTCCTCGGCGGTGGCAGCACAGATTCAGCCACTACCAGTTATCCATGATACCTGCTCATCCGGCGTGACCCGTACTCTTCGGAGCCGGCCTATTAGAGTGTTGCCATGCCTCCACCTTCATCTGCCGACGAGGTGGCGGATTCGCCCGGATCCCAGCTCTCCGCCGATCATCCCGGCGTCAACGAGCTGTTCGCGCTGCTCGCATACGGCGAGGTGGCGGCGTTCTACCGGTTGACCGACGAGGCGCGGATGGCGCCGAATCTGCAGGGCCGCATCTCGATGGCCAGCATGGCTGCCGCCGAAATGGGGCATTACGAACTGCTGCGCGACGCGCTGGAGAGCCGTGGTGTCGACGTCGTCCGGGCGATGTCGAAGTACGTGTCCGCGCTGGAGAACTACCACCGGCTGACCACTCCGAGTACGTGGCTGGAAGCTCTGGTGAAAACCTATGTCGGGGATGCGCTGGCCGCCGATCTGTATCTGGAGATCGCGGGCGGCCTGCCGGACGAGATCGCCGACGTGGTCCGCGCGACGTTGTCCGAGACCGGGCATTCCCAGTTCGTGGTGGCCGAAGTGCGCGCCGCGGTGACCTCCAGCGGCAAACAACGCAGTCGGCTGGCGCTGTGGTCCCGCCGGTTGCTCGGCGAGGCGATCACCCAGGCTCAGTACCTGCTGGCCGACCACGATGAGCTGGTTGACCTGGTACTTTCCGGCGGAGGCGGGCTGGGTCAGCTCGGCGCGTTCTTCGATCGGCTGCAGAAGACGCACGATCAGCGGATGCACGAACTCGGCCTGAGCTGAGCGGGTTCAGCGGGTGCAGGTGGCCAGCGCCGAGTTGTTGGCCGAAGCTTTCACCAACTGACCCTGGGCGTTGACGATCGAGCAGTTCAGCTGGCCGTAGATGCTGGTCGCGATCACCGATTCGGTCTGCACGCCCGGGTTGAGCACGACCATCTTGGACCAGGGCAGGGCCACGTTGAACTCGGTGACCGGGAATCCGCGCGCGTCGGTATAGACGATGTTCACCAGGTCGAACATCTGCTTGGTGCCGGTGACGCTGTAGATGACGGTGCGCGGACTCAGGGCGGCTCCCGGCGGGGTGGTGGTCGGCAGCGGCGCCGCGGTGGGCAGCCTGGTCGGCCCGATGCTGGGCGGCGCCAAGGTGGTGACGGTCTCCGGCGGCAGTTGTCGCGTCGTCGGCGGGTTGGTCGGTGCCGGGGACATGGTGGGCGGGGAGGGCCGGGATGTGGTGGAAATCACCGACTTCGGTGTCGGGGCCCCGACGGTGGCCTTGGTGGTCGCGCTGTCGCCGCTGTTGATGATGACCGCGGTGGCCACGGCGCCGACAGCTGCCACCGCGCCGACCAGCAGAGCGGCCGGACGCCACCGGTTGTCGGCCGGCCAGGCCCACTCGTCGTCCCAGGTCTCGTCGGCGTCCTCGTCTTCGACGTATCCGTCGCCGTCTTCGACGTAACCGTCGTCGTCGGCCGGGTAGCCTTCCTCGTCCGGGAAGTCTTCGAGGTCCCGGAAGAAATCGTGGAGGGTGTTACGTATGGTACTGATGTTGCCGATGGTATCGATGTGATTCGGGTGCGGCCCGGATCCGGGCGCGGTTAGACCGAATCGTGACGGGTTCGTTCGCTTACCGCGAACTGCGAGTCGGGGGGCGCGGGGCGGGGTAGGTCAGACCCGTCCACTAGCCTGCTGCAGAGAGACGCCTGCGACGGATACGCCAACGGAAGGGGCCTGCGTGGAGGTCAAGATCGGAATCACGGACAGTCCGCGCGAGCTGGTGTTCTCCAGCGCGCAGACGCCGGCTGAGGTGGAAGAACTGGTCGGCGCGGCGGTGCGCGACGAAGCGGGTGTACTGGCCCTCAACGACGAGCGCGGACGCCGGTTCCTGGTCACCGCGGCCAAGATTGCCTACGTGGAGATCGGGGTCGCCGATGCGCGGCGGGTCGGCTTCGGCGTCGGCGCGGAGGTCGCGGCCAAGGCGGACAGCGGGGCCAAATCCTAGGAGCGGGTGAGCGGCACGTGCGACAGACCACCCCAGGCGAACTGCACGGTCCCGTCCACGGCAGCTGACTTCGAAATCGGTCGATCGGAGTCCAGCCAGTACCGCGCGCTGTCCACGCTCATGCCGACCAGGCCGACGGCGATCATCCGGGCGCGGTGCGGGTCCAGTCCCGAGTCCTCAGCGATCAGCGCGAATACCGCGTCGATGCACGACTCGGTCGCCACCCGCACCTGCGCGGCCACCTCGGGCTCGGTGACGTAGTCGTTCTCGAAAATCAGTCGATAACCCTGACTGTCGTGTTCGATGAAGTCGAAGAACGCCTGCACCGCGGAATGCAGCCGCTGCCGGTTGTCGGTGGTCCGGTCCAGCGCCTGCTGCACGCCGGACACCAGATTGTCCACGTGCCGGTTCAGCACCGCCAGATACAACTCGAGCTTGCTGGAAAAGTGCTGGTAAAGAACCGGTTTGCTGACGCCGGCGCGGTCGGCGATCTCGTCCATCCCGGCGGCGTGGTAGCCGCGGTCGACAAACACGTCGCTGGCGACGATCAGCAGCTGACCGCGACGTTCGTCGCGCGGCAGCCGGCTGCCCCGCCGGTTGGAGGGGGCTGCGCCTTCGCCCGGCCGGACACCGTCGGCCGATCGGACAGCGCGTCGCGGCGCCGCCTTGGCGAGATCGCTCATCACTCCCTCAATCCATTGGTGGTGCGCCCATTTTGCCATCCCCGAAGGCGCGCAGTGTTTCGCAAGAAGACTACTACCTGCGGCGTCCGGCCGATCCGAACCGGTGTCACAGTGCGTCCCAGCACCTGACCGAGGGCGGTTTTCGGGCGCGCCAGGGCCGGATGCCACCGGCAGCTGTGCCATTCTGGGGAAATGACGTCGCCGCGGCCAGATCGCAATACCGGTCGGGTGCCGGTGCTGCGTGACGACTGGCGCGAGCCGCTGCGGGCTCAGCGCGACCCGCTGGGTCAGAGCGCCGGACGGGTCCGCGCCGACCGCGACCGTCCGCGCCAATGGCGCAAGCAATCCTGGCTGGGGCGGTTCGTATCGACCTACGGTTGGCGCGCCTACGCGCTGCCGTTTCTCACGGTGCTCACCCTGGTGGTGGCCTACCAGACGGTGACGGGTACCAATACGCCGAGGCCGTCGGCCAGTTCGATCCACAAAGACCCGCCGACCATCGGCGCGGTCGGCACCTCGATTCTGGACATGCCGCCGCGGGGCCTGGCCGCTTTCGACGCGAACCTGCCGACCGGCACGCTGCCCGAGGGTGGTGCGTTCACCCAGGCCGGCGACAAGACCTGGCGGGTGATTCCCGGCGCCACGCCGCAGATCGGGCAAGGCACCGCCAAAGTCTTCCGCTACACCGTCGAGGTGGAGAACGGTCTGGACCCCACCATGTACGGCGGGGACGACGCGTTCGCCCAGATGGTCGACCGGACGCTGGACAACCCCAAAGGCTGGACACACAACCCGCAGTTCGCGTTCATCCGAATCGACAGCGGCAAGCCGGACTTCCGGATCTCGTTGGTCTCGCCGATGACGGTGCGGGTGGGCTGCGGATACGAATTTCCGCTGGAAACGTCGTGTTACAACCCGTCATTCGGTTCAGACCGCGAATCGCGCGTCTTCATCAACGAAGCCCGCTGGGTGCGCGGGGCGCTGCCGTTCGAGGGTGATGTGGGTTCCTACCGGCAGTACGTGGTCAACCACGAAGTCGGTCACGCCATCGGATACGTGCGGCACGAGCCGTGCGACCAACAGGGCGGTCTGGCGCCAGTGATGATGCAGCAGACGTTCTCCACCGCCAATAACGACGGGGCCAAGTTCGATCCCGATCAGGTCAAGGCCGACGGCAAAACCTGCCGGTTCAACCCCTGGCCGTTCCCCATCGCTTGAGTCGTTTTCCATCGTCGGCCATGGGGACGCGCCTAATCTGAGTCATGTGTCGTCATCGCTGCCGCCATTGGTCGAACCCGCCGCTGAGCTGACCCGCGAGGAGGTGGCCCGCTACAGCCGCCACCTCATCATTCCCGAGCTAGGGGTGGACGGACAGAAGCGGCTCAAGAACGCCCGGGTGCTGGTGATCGGCGCCGGCGGGCTCGGGTCGCCCACGCTGCTCTACCTGGCCGCGGCCGGCGTCGGCACCATCGGCATCGTCGACTTCGACGTGGTCGACGAATCCAATCTGCAACGCCAGGTCATTCACGGCACCGCCGATGTCGGGCGCCCCAAGGCGCAGTCGGCCCGCGAATCGATCGCCACCATCAACCCACTGATCGACGTGCGGCTGCACGAATTCCGGCTGGAGGCCGACAACGCGCTCGAGCTCTTCGCCCAGTACGACCTCATCCTGGACGGTTCGGACAACTTCGCCACCCGGTATCTGGTGAACGACGCCGCCGTGCTGGCGGGCAAACCCTACGTCTGGGGGTCGATCTACAGGTTCGAAGGCCAGGCGTCGGTGTTCTGGGAGGACGCGCCGAACGGACTGGGCCTGAACTACCGCGACCTGTATCCGGAGCCGCCACCACCGGGGATGGTGCCGTCCTGCGCCGAAGGCGGTGTGCTGGGCATCATCTGCGCATCGATCGCATCGGTGATGGGGACCGAAGCGGTCAAGCTGATCACCGGGATCGGTGAGACGCTACTGGGCCGGTTGATGATCTACGACGCGCTGGAGATGAGCTATCGCACGATCAGGATCCGCAAGGACCCGTCGACGCCGAAGATCACCGAGCTGATCGACTACGAGTACTTCTGCGGCGCGGTGTCCGACGACGGCGCTGCCGCCGTCGCGGGCTCGACCATCACCCCGGCCGAGCTGCGCACGATGCTGGACTCCGGCACCTCGCTGGCCCTGATCGATGTGCGCGAACAGGTCGAGTGGGACATCAACCACATCGACGGCGCCACGCTGATCCCGAAGTCGCTGATCATGTCCGGGGAGGGCCTGTCGCAGCTGCCGCAGGATCGCAAGGCGGTGCTGTACTGCAAGAGCGGCGTGCGGTCGGCCGAAGCGCTGGCCGCGGTGAAGCGGGCCGGTTTCTCCGACGCGGTGCATCTGCAGGGCGGAATCATGGCCTGGGCGAAGCAGATGCAGCCGGACATGGTCATGTACTAGGGCCAGAGTTCGTGCTCACTGAGACGGAGGCCAGGAATGACAGACACATCGCCAGCGCCGGACGCGGGCTCCTCTGACGAGTTCTGCGAAGAATTCGGGTACGAGCCAGAACTCAAACGAACGCTGGGCTCTTTCCAGGTGTTCGCGGTGTCTTTCGCGTTCATCTCGGTGGCGGTGGGCATCTTCGGTACCTACGACGACCTGCTGCGTAATGCCGGGCCGGTGGGAATCTGGACATGGATCGTCGCTGCGGTCGGCCAGTTGCTCATTGCGCTGGTGGTCGCGCAGTTCGCTGCCCGCATCCCACTCAGCGGCTCGTCCTACCAATGGGGTTCGCGGCTGGCCAACCCCAAGATCGGCTGGTTCTTCGGCTGGCTCACCTTTTGCTACCTGATCACCGGGCTGATGGCGATCGACAGTGCGATGTCCAGCACCTGCCTGATGCCGTTGTTCAACATGGCGCCCGACGAGCACACGGCGCGATTGATCGCCGCAGTGGTGATGGTGATCCAGGCCGTGCTTGCGATTGTCTCGACAAAGATTGTCGCGCTGATCAATTCGGCGGCGGTTGCCGTCGAGCTGACGATCGTTGTGGTCCTCGTGGTCGCGCTCCTGGTGGCGGTGGCCGTAACCGGAGACGGCTCGGTCGGCAATCTCACTTCACGAGGCATCACCGCGAACACGACGGACTACTTCGCCTTCGGAGGAGGGTTGATGGCGGTCATGATCGTGGGACTGGGAACGTTGGTGGGCTTCGACTCGGCAGCGAACATGGCCGAGGAGGCCAAGGACCCCTTCCGAAGCGTGCCGCGCGCGATCGTGGGATCGGTGTTGGCGGCCAGTGTGCTGGGCATGCTGTTTCTGATCGCACTGACCATTGCCATCGACAACATTCCCAGGGTCTCGGCCGCAGACTCGCCCGTCGCGATGATCATGCACGACCAACTGGGAGCGGCGACCGAGCGAATATTTCTGTCCGCCATAGCGATTGCCTTCTTCGGCGGGGGGATGGTCACGCTGACCAGTTGCTCGCGCATGATCTTCGCGATGGCGCGCGATGACCGGTTTCCCGCACACCGACTGATGCGACGGGTGAATCCCCGCACGCAGACGCCGATACCAGCCACCATCGTGCCCGTCGTCATCGGGATTGCGGTACTCGCCGTCCTGCCGGGCAACGCTCTGCTGGAGTTGATCACCTCCGGGACGGTTTTCCCGGCGCTGACGTACGGCATGATCGTTGTTCTCTACCTCGTGGTGCGCAACAAATTGGGCCGGCAGGAAGGGGCATTCGACATCGGCCGGTTCGAGCTGCCGGTGGCGATCTTCGCGCTGATCTGGTCGATATGCGCGCTGGTCATACTGCTCTCGCCCGCCGACGCGGTGGTGCCGCTGATTATCGTGACGAGCCTGCTCGGGGTGGGCGGGTTGTACTTCGGTTACCTGATGATCTTCAACCGCCGGGTTCTCGACCACGAACCCGGTGAAGCCACCGTTTTCTCACACTGATCTGCCGGCGGACCCGCCGGAAGATCCGTCCTTCTTGCCGGCGGCCAGAATCAGCTCGGGTGCATTCGGGTGTTAGCTGTGGTAGCTGTGCCAGGCTCTACTAGGCTGACCGGCGTGAGTGTCGAGCCGCCGCCGGAGCACGTGCTCGCGGCGTTCGGCTTGACCGGTACGGAGCCCGCGGCGCTGGGTGCCGCCTGGGAGGGCGGCTGGCGGTGCGGCGAGGTGGTGTTATCCATGGTTGCCGACAACGCCCGTGCGGCGTGGTCGGCCCGGGTGCGCGAGACCTTGTTCGTCGACGGGGTGCGCCTGGCCCGCCCGGTCCGGTCCACCGACGGGCGCTACGTGGTGTCTGGCTGGCGGGCGGACACCTTCGTCGCCGGCACCCCCGAAGCCCGCCATGACGAGGTCGTCTCTGCGGCGGTCCGGCTGCACGAGGCCACCGGCAAACTGGAGCGGCCCCGCTTTCTGACCCAGGGTCCCACCGCCCCCTGGGCTGACGTCGACGTCTTCATCGCCGCCGATCGCGCCGCCTGGGAGGAACGTCCGCTGCAGTCGGTGCCGCCGGGTGCGCGGACCGCCCCGCCGTCGGCGGACGCCGAACGATCGGTCGAGCTGATCAACCAACTCGCGACGTTGCGCAAGCCGACCCGCAGCCCCAACCAGCTGGTACACGGCGACCTGTACGGCACAGTGCTGTTCGCCGGCACCGCCCCGCCCGGCGTCACCGACATCACCCCGTACTGGCGTCCCGCCTCCTGGGCGGCCGGGGTCGTCGTCGTCGATGCATTGTCGTGGGGGGAGGCCGACGACGGTCTCATCGAACGGTGGAACGCACTGCCCGAGTGGTCGCAGATGTTGTTGCGCGCGTTGATATTCCGTTTGGCCGTTCATGCGCTGCACCCGCGTTCCACCGCCGAGGCGTTTCCCGGGCTGGCCCGCACTGCGGCACTGGTCCGGATGAATCTCTAAGTCCTGGAATCGAACTCGTAGCGGACCTCGCTCAGCGCGATCCGTCCCTCGACCGACAACACCCCTTCGGCACGCAGCAGTTCCAGCTGCCGAGACGTCAGATGCCGGGCCGGTCGCCCGGACGCGGTGATCACCCGGTGCCAGGGTAAGTCCGCGGAATCGGTGCGCATGATCCAACCGACAATGCGTGGACTGGAAAGCCTTGCGGCAGCGGCAATATCACCATAGGTGGCGACCCGGCCCGGGGGGATGGCAGCGACCAGCGAGCGCACCCGCTCGATCTGCTCGTCGGTGATCTGCGTCATCGCTACCGCGTTGTCAACAGCCTGCGCACCAGCACGGCGACCGCATCGGGCTTGGCGTGCGGCACCATGTGATCGCATTCGTAGTCCACCAATTCGAACTCGCCGCCCAGCCGGTCACGCAATGCGGCGATCAACCCGTCGCTGACGTAGGGCGGTGCGGTCCACGTGGCCCGCACCACAGTCGTGGGAATCCCGGCGGGTGGCAACACGACGTCGCGAGCCAACTCGCTCCAGTAGGACATCATTGCCGGCAGGCTGATCCGCCAGCCGTATCGTCCGTTGGGTAGTCGGATCAAGTGCTCGGCCAGGTCGGCTTCGAGTACGGCCGGGTCCACGTCGGCCCAGGAACCGCCGGCCTTCTCCTGGCGGGCCTCATCGCGGTCCGGGTAATCGGGGGCGGCCAGCATCGCCTCGGCGATCTGCGACATCCACTGGCCGTCCAACCCGATCGCCGGGTCGAGCAACAACAGGGCGCCCACCAGATCCGGTCGCGCCGCAGCCAGATGCATCGCCACCGCGCCGCCGAAAGAGTGGCCCACCACCAGCACCGGCGCGTCGGCTTCGGCGTCCAGCAATGCGGCCACCGCCGCGACGTTGGCCTCGATCGTCCACGGCGCGGCCCACGACGACCTGCCGTGCCCGATCAGATCGGGTGCGGCCACGGCGATCTCGGGCACGTAGTTGGCAAAGTGTCGCCAGCGTTCGCCGTGACCGGTCAGCCCGTGCAGCGCCAGCAGCCGGACCGGGCCGGGCGGTCCGAACCGGTGCGCATGAAGGACGGTGGTCACGCGTCGATGATGCCAGGCGGTCTCATCCCGGCATCCGGGCTGGTCAGCGCTACTTGTCGGACCTGCGTGGTTGCATGCCGGTATGTCATACAGCTGGGGCGGGGCGCAGCAACTGGTGCACCCGGATTGGCGCGGCCTGGTGCGCGTGCTGGGTGGCCCCGGAACCGGCAAGAGCTGCCTGCTGGTTGAGGCGGCCGTCACCCGGATCTCCGCAGGCGTAGATCCGGAAGCTGTTCTGCTGCTTACCGGTTCGGGCCGGCTCGGCACGCGGGAACGCAGCGCGGTGACCACCGCCTTGCTGCGCTCGAGCCACGGTCGGCCCGTCGTGGGCGAGCCGTTGGTACGCACCGTGCACAGCTACGCCTACTCCGTGCTGCGGCGGGCGGCCGAACGTAGCGGCGGGCCACCGCCGCGGTTGCTGACCGGCGCCGAGCAGGACGCTATCGTCCGCGAACTGCTGGCCGGTGACCTCCAGGACGGCGCGTCCTGGCCCGCTCATCTGCTGCCCGCGCTGCCCACCGCGGGATTCGCCAACGAACTGCGAAACCTGCTGGCGCGCTGCGCTGAACGCGGGGTCGAGCCACTCGAGCTCGAACGGTTGGGTCGCTCCTGCGGCCGGCCGGAGTGGGTCGCGGCCGGTCGATTCGCCCGGCAGTACGAGCAGGTGATGTTGTTGCGCGCGGCGGTCGGGACGGCCGCCCCGCAGGCCACCGCACCTGCACTGGCCGCCGCCGAACTGGTCGGGGCGGCACTGGAGGCGTTTGCGGTCGATCCTGAGCTGCTGGCCGCTGAACGTGCCCGGCTCCGAGTGCTTCTGGTCGACGATGCCCAGCAACTCGATCCGCAGGCCGCGCAGCTGGTGCGCGCGTTGGCTGTCGGTGCCGATGTCGCGCTGATCGCGGGTGACCCGAACCAGGCGGTGTTCGGGTTCCGGGGCGGTGATCCGGGGCTGCTGCTGGGCGGTGACCACCCAGCGGTGACGCTGAGCGCCTCACATCGGTGCGCGCCGGGCGTCGCCCGCGCGGTGAGCGGCATCGCGAGTCGGTTGCCCGGTGCTTGCCCCGGCCGGCGCATCGACGGCACCGGGGACGATGGGCGCTTCGGTGGAGTGAGCGTCCGCTTGGCCGCTTCGGCGCACGCCGAAGGCGCGCTGATCGCCGATACCCTGCGACGTGCGCACCTCGTCGACGGTGTGCCGTGGTCGCAGATGGCGGTGATCGTCCGGTCGGTGCCACGCGCCGGCGGGCGGTTGCCTCGAGCGCTGGCCGCCGCCGGTGTTCCGGTCGCGATCCCCGCGACAGGCGGGCCGCTGGCTGAGAAACCCGCGGTGCGCGCGCTGCTCACCGTCCTTCTCGCCGCCGCCGACGGACTCGACGGCGACGACGCGCTGGCACTGCTCACCGGACCGATCGGCCGGGTCGACCCCGTCTCGCTTCGCCAGTTGCGCAGGACGTTGCAGCGCAGGCAGGACGGCACGTTCGCCGATCTGTTGGTGCAGACGCTCACCGGGGACAAACCACCCGCTCCCGGAGCGCAAGCCGCTGCGCTGCGGCGAGTGCGCGCCGTGCTGGACGCGGCAGTCGATTGCCACCGCAACGGCCAGGATCCGCGCTACACGCTGTGGGCGGCCTGGCACCGGTCGGGTCTGCAGCGGCGCTGGCTGACGGCAATCGAGCGCGGTGGGCCGGCGGGGGAGCAGGCCGCGCGGGACCTCGCAGCGGTGACGGCGCTATTCGACATCACCGACGACTTCGTGTCCCGCACGTCGGGGGCGTCGCTGCGCGGACTCGTCGAGCATGTCGCGGCGTTGCAGCTGCCGCAATCCACCGCCGACCTCACGTCGCCGTCCGAACAGGTCAAGGTGCTCAGCGCGCACGCCGCCCTGGGTCACGAATGGGACCTGGTGGTGATAGCCGGACTGCAGGACGGATTGTGGCCCAACATGATTCCGCGGGGTGGCGTGTTGGCCACCCAGCGACTGCTCGATGAACTCGACGGGGTGGGTGACCATGCGTCGGTACGGGCGCCGCTGCTGGCCGAGGAGCGCCGGCTGCTGGTGGCCGCGATGGGCCGGGCGCGGCGTCGCCTGGTGCTGACCGCCGTGGACAGCGCCGACGGCGGTGGACACGAAGCCGCATTGCCGTCACCGTTCTTTTTCGAGGCCGCTCAGTGGGCGCACGGTGAAGTCGAGGAGCCGCAACCTGTTTCGGCGCCGCGCGTGCTGTCGACGCCCGCGGTGGTGGGCCGGTTGCGGGCAGTGGTGTGTGCACCCGACGGCACGGTCGACGAGACCGCACGGGCCTGCGCGGCAACCCAATTGGCGCGCCTGGCCAAAGCTGGCGTGCCGGGCGCGAATCCGGCGGACTGGCACGGTCTAACCACGGTCAGCACCGACGCGCCGCTGTCCAAACCCGACGACACCGTGACGTTGACGCCGTCGACCCTGCAGACGCTCAACGACTGTCCGCTGCGCTGGCTGGTTGAGCGGCACGGCGGGACCAACCCGCGGGAGCTGCGCTCCACTGTCGGCTCGGTGATGCATGCGCTGGTCGCCGAGTCCGGCCGCACCGAGTCGCAGCTGCTGGCGGAGCTGGACCGCGTCTGGCAACACCTTCCGTTCGAGGCGCCCTGGCATTCGGCCAACGAGCTGGCCCGCCACCGCGCCATGATCCAGGCGTTCGTGCAGTGGCGTGCGCAAACACGCGGCGAGCTGACCGAGGTCGGTGTCGAGGTCGGTGTCGACGGGATGCTCGACAAGGAGCACGGTGGGGGCCGCGAGATCCGACTGCGCGGCCGCATCGACCGGCTCGAGCGTGACGCCGCCGGTCGGCTGGTGATCGTCGACGTCAAGACCGGCAAGTCGCCGGTCAGCAAAGACGATGCGCAGCAGCACGCGCAGTTGGCGATGTATCAGCTGGCCGTGGCCGAAGGCATGATGTCCGACGGCGACGAGCCCGGCGGCGCCCGGTTGGTCTATCCCGGCAAGACCGGGGCCTCGGGCGCCACTCAACGCGAGCAGGATCCGCTGACGCCGCAGGCTCGGGAGAACTGGCGCGACCTGATCGGCCGCGCCGCCGAAGCGACGGTCGGGCCGCATTTCGTCGCCCGGCGCAACGACGGCTGTTCGCATTGCCCGGTCCGACCCTCCTGCCCCGCACACGCCGACGGGCCGGCGCAGTGACTCCGCGCTACAGCCCCGCCGAATTAGCTGGTGCGCTGGGCGTTTTACCACCCACCGACGAGCAGGCCGCAGTGATCGCGGCACCGCCGGGGCCGCTGGTGGTGATCGCCGGCGCCGGCGCCGGCAAGACCGAGACCATGGCTGCCCGCGTGGTGTGGCTGGTCGCCAACGGGTATGCCGAACCCGGCCAGGTGCTCGGCCTGACGTTCACCCGCAAGGCTGCCGGTCAGCTGCTGCGCCGCGTCCGGACCCGGCTGGCCCGCCTGTCGAGCCTCAACGCCGACTCGGGGCAAACGCCCCAACCCGCAGCCACCCCGACGGTCAGCACGTACCACGCGTTCGCCGGTTCGCTGTTGCGCGAATACGGGCTGTTGCTGCCGATCGAACCCGACACCCGGTTGCTCACCGAAACCGAGATGTGGCAGCTGGCGTTCGACGTGGTCAACCGATACCGCGGCGAACTGCACACGGAGAAGACGCCGGCCGCGGTCACCTCCCTGGTCTTGCGGCTGTGGGGTCAGCTCGCCGAACACCTCGTCGACACCGGTCAGCTCCGTGATACCCACATGGAGCTGGAGCGGCTGGTGCACACGCTGCCGCCCGGTCCGCGCCAGCGGGACAGCGGCCCCAACCAGTCGTTGCTGCGGATGCTGGCCACGCAGACCGACCGCGCCGAGCTGGTACCGCTGCTGGACGCGCTCCAGGACCGCCTGCGGGCCGACAAGGTCATGGACTTCGGCATGCAGATGGCCTCCGCTGCGCAGCTGGCGGCCGAGTTCCCGCAGGTGGGTCAGGAGTTGCGCAGCCGCTACCGGGTGGTGTTGCTGGACGAGTACCAGGACACCGGCCATTCCCAACGCATCGCGCTGTCGTCACTGTTCGGTGGCGGCTGTGATGACGGACTGGCGCTCACGGCGGTCGGCGACCCGATCCAGTCGATCTACGGGTGGCGCGGCGCCTCGGCGACCAACCTGCCGCGGTTCACCACCGACTTCCCGCTCGCCGACGGGTCGCCGGCGCCGACCCTGGAACTGCGCACCAGCTGGCGCAACCCGCCCAGCACGCTGCATCTGGCCAACGCCATATCGGCCGAGGCCAGACGCCGGTCGGTCGCGGTACGGCCACTGCGCCCGCGCCCGGATGCCCCGCCCGGAACTGTCCGCTGTGCCCTGCTTGCCGACCTGCAAACCGAGCGCGACTGGATCGCCGACCACATAGCGCAGCGGTACCGGCAGGCCCGCGACGACGGCAGCGCACCACCCACCGCGGCGGTGCTGGTCCGCCGCAACGCCGACGCCGCCCCGATCGCCGACGCGCTGCGCGTTCGCGGAATCCCGACCGAGGTCGTCGGCCTGGCCGGTCTGCTGTCGGTCCCTGAGGTCGCCGACCTGGTGGCCATGCTGCGCCTGGTCGCCGACCCGACCGCCGGCGCGGCCGCCATGCGGGTGCTGTCCGGTCCGCGCTGGCGTCTGGGCGGACGGGATATCGCCGCGCTGTGGCGCAGGGCGCAGGAGTTGGGCGACGCGCCCACCGCACCGGTGAATGCGACCGAACCTGCCTGCGCCGAAGCCATCGCGATGACGGCCGGCTCAGCTGCCGACTCGCCCTGCCTGGCCGACGCCATCTGCGATCCGGGTCCGGCCACCGGTTACTCCCCGGCCGGCTACGAGCGCATCAACGCCCTCGCCGGCGAGCTGACCGGGCTACGCGGCCACCTCGGATACTCCCTGCCCGATCTGGTCGCCGAGGTGCGCCGGGTATTGGGGCTCGACTGTGAGGTTCGTGCCCGGGCCGCTCTGCCGTGGTCGGGCACCGAGCACCTGGACGCCTTCGCCGACGAGGTCGCCGGCTACGCCGAGCGCACCGGCAACTCGAACACCGCGTCGGTCGCCGGCCTGCTGGCCTACCTCGACGTGGCCGGCGAGGTAGAGAACGGTTTGGCGCCGGCTCAACCCGCCGTCACCCGCGACCGGGTCCAAGTGCTCACCGTGCACGCCGCGAAGGGCCTGGAATGGCAGCTGGTGGCGGTGGCACACCTGTCGGGCGGCACCTTCCCGTCGACCGCGTCGCGCAGCAGCTGGCTCACCGACCCCGGTGAGCTGCCGCCGCTGTTGCGCGGTGACCGCTCCCGAGCCGGCGCACTCGGCATCCCGGTACTGGACACATCGGCGGTGACCAATCGAAAGCAGTTGTCGGACAAGATCGCCGAGCATCGCGCCGCACTCGACCAGCGACGCATCGACGAGGAGCGCCGCCTGCTGTATGTCGCTGTCACCCGGGCCGAAGACACTCTGTTGGTGTCCGGTCACCAGTGGGGTGCCACGGGAATCAAGCCTCGGGGGCCTTCGGAATTCCTCTGCGAGGTCAGGGAGATCATCGATCGTTCCGCCCAGCACGGCCAACCCTGCGGCACGGTCGAACAGTGGTCGCCCGCGCCCGCGGACGGGGAGCGAAACCCGTTGCGGGACAACGTTATCGAGGCAGTATGGCCGGTCGACCCGCTGGCTTCGCGCCGCAGTGACGTCGAACGCGGCGCGGCACTGGTGTCCGCCGCCATCTCCGCCGGGAACCTCGAGACCGGACCGGCCGATGCTGAGGGCTGGGCCGCCGACGTCGATGCACTGCTGGCCGAGCGGGCCCGCGCCGCACAACCCCCCAGCCATCGGCTGCCGAACCAGGTCTCGGTCAGCGGACTGGTGGAACTCGCGCGCGACCCCGATGGCGCCGTGCTGCGGCTGATTCACCGGCTGCCCACCCGCCCTGACCGGCATGCATTGTTGGGCAACGCATTTCACGCCTGGGTGCAGCGTTTCTACGGTACCGAGCTGCTGTTCGACCTCGGAGATCTGCCGGGGGCTGCTGATTCCGACGTCGGCGAACCCGCCGAGCTGGCCGCCCTGCAGACCGCGTTCGCCGCGTCACCATGGGCGGCCCGCACCCCGATCGCGATCGAGGTGCCCTTCGAGATGCCGATCGCCGACACCGTGGTCCGCGGCCGCATCGACGCGGTGTTCGCCGACGACGACGGCGGCACCACCGTGGTGGACTGGAAGACCGGGGAACCACCGCGCGGCCCGGAAGCCAAACGCCAGGCCGCCGTCCAGCTCGCCGTCTACCGGATGGCGTGGGCGGCCCTGCACGGTTGTCCGCAAGAGTCGGTACGTACCGCATTCCACTACGTGCGCAGCGGAACCACCGTCGTCCCGGACGAGCAACCCGGCGCCGACGAACTGGCGGTTCTGCTGACCGACTCCAGTCGCCCCCGCAGCCCCTGATCGTGGTTTCATGATGGACGTGCGGGTGACGTGCGCTGGGACCAGTACGGGTTTCCGTGGCGAAAGGTAGCTGGCGGCGGCTGAGGCGTCTCGACGAAAGGTTGACCGCCCAGCCCAGTTACGCCCTGGTCGGTGTACTGCGTATTCCGCAGGGTCGATCCAGCCCTGCCCGCATCATCTCCCGCCGCATCGCCATCGCCCTGGCGGCATTGTTCGTCGGCGCAACGACTGTCTACCTCGACCGCGACGGCTACCACGACGTGCAGGGCGATCGCCTGACCTTCCTGGACTGCCTCTACTACTCGGCGGTGACACTGTCGACGACCGGATACGGCGACATCACGCCGATCTCGGAGTTCGCGCGCGCGGCGAACGTGCTGATCATCACGCCGCTTCGCATCGCGTTCCTGATCCTGTTGGTCGGCACCACGCTCGAGGTCGTCACCGAAACGTCGCGGCAGGCATTCAAAATCCAGCGTTGGAGGAGCAGAGTGCGCAACCACACCGTCGTCATCGGATACGGGACCAAGGGCAAGACCGCGATCGCAGCGATGCTCGGCGACGACGTGGCACCCGGCGAAATCGTCGTCGTCGACACCGACCGCACCGCCCTGGACCGCGCCGCGTCCGCCGGCCTGGTGACCGTGCACGGCGACGCCACCAAATCCGACGTGCTGCGGCTGGCCGGCACCCAGCACGCGGCCTCGATCGTGGTGGCCACCAGCCGCGACGACACCGCGGTCCTGGTGACGTTGACGGCGCGCGAGCTCTCGCCGAAAGCCAAGATCGTGGCGTCCATCCGGGAGACCGAAAACCAGCACCTGCTGCAGCAGTCCGGAGCGGATTCGGTGGTGGTGTCCTCCGAGACCGCCGGCCGGTTGCTCGGCCTGGCTACCACCACCCCCAGCGTCGTACAGATGATCGAAGACCTGCTGACCCCGGAAGGCGGATTGGCGATCGCCGAACGCGAGGTGGAGCAGGCCGAGGTCGGCGGCTCGCCGCGGCACCTGCGCGACATCGTGCTCGGCGTGGTCCGGGACGGAAGGTTGCTGCGCATCGACGCACCCGAGGTCGACGCGGTCGAGGCCAGCGACCGGTTGCTGTACATCCGCCACGGGGGGCATTGATGCCCCTCGATTTCCAGCTGCGCGACGTCCCGCTGTTATCCCGCATCGGTGCCGACCGCGCCGACCAGCTGCGCACCGACATCGACGCGGCAACGGCGGGGTGGGCCGAGGCCGCCCTGCTTCGGGTCGACAACCGCAACCAGGTGTTGGCCGCCGACGGCAAAGTGGTGTTGGGCGCTGCCGCCGCACTCGGCGAGAAACCACCCGCTGAGGCGGTCTTCCTGGGCCGCGTCGAGGGCGGCCGCCACGTCTGGGCCATCCGCGCCGCACTTGAGCCGCCCGATGACGCCCCCGACGACGTCGAAGTGCTCGACCTACGCAGGCTCGGTCGCATCATCGATGACACCAGCAGTCAACTGGTCTCCGCCGCACTGGCATTGCTGAACTGGCATGACAGCGCCCGCTTCAGCCCGCTGGACGGCACGCCCACCAAGCCGGCCCGGGCCGGGTGGTCGCGGGTCAATCCGCTCACCGGGCACGAGGAGTTCCCCCGGGTCGACCCCGCGGTCATCTGTCTGGTGCACGACGGCGGCGACCGGGCCGTCCTGGCCCGCCAGGCGAACTGGCCGCCACGCATGTTCTCGCTGCTGGCCGGTTTCGTCGAGGCCGGCGAGTCGTTCGAAGTGTGTGTAGCGCGGGAGATCCGGGAGGAGATCGGGCTCACCGTCCGCGACGTCCGCTACCTCGGCAGCCAACCGTGGCCGTTTCCCCGCTCCCTGATGGTCGGGTTCCACGCGCTGGCCGACGCCGACGAGCCGTTCTCCTTCAACGACGGCGAGATCGCCGAGGCGGCCTGGTTCACCCGCGACGAGGTGCGCGCGGCGCTCGACGCCGGCGACTGGACCAGTGCGTCGGACTCCAAACTGCTGCTGCCCGGGTCGATTTCGATTGCCCGGGTGATCATCGAATCGTGGGCCGCTATGTGATGCGATCGGTGATGTTGTCCAGGATGGCGGACGCGATCCGTTCGGCGGGCTCGATGCCCAGCACGCCGACCGACATCAACACCGCGTTCTTGACCCGGTACTGATGGCTCCACCCGTTGTCGGTGATCCAAAGTGACGATGTGTCCGGTTTGTCCAGCTTGAAGTCGTATTTCGGGTCGTGCAGGGCCACGCACGCGTTCAGCGAGGCGTGCAGCTGGTCCAGTGCGCTGCGCGCGGCATGCGCGTCCGGATAGATCGCGACGGCCTGATTGACCGAGTCGACCATGGCCAGCCCGCCCGGGTCGATGTCATCGGTGACCCCGCTGTAGCCGGCACTACGGAATTCCGTCCAGCCGCCGGCGAACGTCAGGTCACTGGTTCCGGCTGCCCGGCACGGCCCCGGGGCATTGACGTCGCCGACCGGCGGATGCCGAAGATCGGCGTGCGCATGGGCGGTCAGTTCCTCGTAATTGGCGATGCGCCGCACGTCGTCGATGCTCACGATCAACGCGTCGGCTCCGGTCGCGGCGGAAGTCGGCGTGGCCGAGGTGTTGCTGTCGGAGCATCCGGCGACCAGGGTCATCGCGCAACACACGGCCAGAACCGCTCGTTGGAGCAGCGCTGACGCCATGGTCCTCATCGTAAAGCCCGGTACTACCGGGCCTGCGCATCAACGACGCCGGAAACCGCTGTGTCTAGCCGGCGGCCAGCTTCGCCTTGACCTCACCCGCACTCGGGTTGGTCAGGGTGGACCCGTCGGCGAACTTCACCGTGGGAACCGTGCGGTTGCCGCCGTTGACGGAACTGACGAATTCCGCTGCTGCCGCGTCGCGTTCGATGTCCACCTCGTCGTAGGGGATGCCCTGGGCCTTGAGCGCGGTCTTCAGCCGGAAGCAGTACCCACACCAGGTGGTCGAATAGACGGTGAGCGCAGCGTTGGTCATGACTCGTTAACGTAACGAAGCGATGAACCGTTCCGAGCGTGGCCCCGCCGAAAACCGCGACACGCCAGGTTTGTCGGCCCGCGCTGCGAAGATGGACGCCATGTCTGTGGTGACCGACCCGTTGACCGCGGGCCTGGACGACGAGCAGCGCGAAGCGGTGCTGGCCGCGCGCGGGCCGGTCTGTGTGCTGGCCGGTGCCGGAACCGGCAAGACGCGCACGATCACCCACCGCATCGCTCACCTCGTCGCCGACGGGCATGTCGCCCCCGGCCAGGTGCTGGCGGTGACGTTCACCCAGCGCGCGGCCGGTGAGATGCGGTCCCGGCTGCGCTCGCTGGATGCCGCCGCCCAGCTGGGTGCCGGTGTCGGCTCGGTGCAGGCACTGACTTTCCACGCTGCGGCGCGTCGCCAGTTGCGCTATTTCTGGCCGCGGGTGGTCAGCAACACCCGCTGGGAGTTGCTGGATACCAAATTCGCCGTGGTGGCCCGTGCGGCCAGCCGGTCCCGGCTCAACGTCAGCACCGACGACGTGCGCGACCTGGCCGGCGAGATCGAGTGGGCCAAGGCGTCATTGATCGGCCCCGAGGAATACCCGGGTGCGGTGGCCGCCGCCGGCCGCGACACCCCGCTGGACGCCGAGCAGGTCGCGGCCGTCTACACCGCCTATGAGGCGCTCAAGGTTCGCGACGAGGACGTCACGTTGCTCGACTTCGACGACCTGCTGCTGCACACCGCCGCGGCGATCGAAAACGACGCCGCGGTGGCCGGCGAATTCCGGGACCGTTATCGCTGCTTCGTCGTCGACGAATATCAGGACGTCACGCCGCTGCAGCAACGGGTGCTCTCGGCGTGGCTGGGCGACCGGGACGATCTGACCGTGGTCGGCGACGCCAACCAGACCATCTACTCGTTCACCGGCGCCTCACCGCGCTTCCTGCTGGACTTCTCCCGCCGATTCCCGGGTGCCACCGTGGTGCGGCTGGAACGCGACTACCGGTCCACCCCGCAGGTGGTGTCGCTGGCCAACCAGGTCATCGCCGCCGCCCGGGGCCGCGTCGCGGGCAGCCGACTGCAGCTGATCGGCCAGCGCCCACCGGGTCCGGCGCCGTCCTTCCGGGAACACCCCGACGAGGCCACCGAGGCTGCCGCGGTGGCCGCCAAGATCGCGGGCCTCATCGAATCCGGCACCGCGCCAAGCGAAATCGCGATTCTGTACCGGGTCAACGCGCAGTCTGAGGTGTATGAGGAAGCGCTGACCGAAGCCGGTATCGCCTATCAGGTCCGCGGGGGTGAGGGGTTCTTCAACCGTCAGGAAATCAAGCAGGCGCTGCTGGCCCTGCACCGCAGCGCCGAACGCGGTGCCGATGGTCCGCTGCCCGAATTGGTCCGCGCCGTCCTCGAGCCGCTGGGATTGACGGCCGGCGAGCCCGCCGGTACCAAAGCCCGCGAACGCTGGGAGGCCCTCACCGCGCTGGCCGAGTTGGTCGACGACGAAGTCGCCCTGCGTCCGGAGCTGCAGCTGCCGGAGTTGGTGGCCGAGCTGCGCAAGCGTGCGGACGCCCGGCACCCACCGGTGGTGCAAGGTGTCACGCTGGCGTCGCTGCACGCCGCGAAGGGCCTGGAGTGGGATGCGGTGTTCCTGGTCGGGCTGGCCGACGGCACGCTGCCCATCTCGCACGCGCTGGCGCGCGGCCCCGACAGCGAGCCGGTCGAAGAAGAGCGCCGTCTGTTCTACGTCGGAATCACAAGGGCACGTGTGCATTTGGCGTTGAGCTGGGCGCTGTCGCGGACCCAGGGCGGACGTCAGACGCGTAAGCCGTCGCGGTTCCTCAACGGCATCGCGCCTGAGCTGCGCGGCGATCCGGCGCCGGCCAGGTCGCGGCGCAACCGCGGCCCGTCGCGCTGCCGGATCTGCAACAAGGACCTCACCACGCCGGCGGCCATCATGCTGCGGCGCTGCACCACCTGCGCCGGTGACGTGGACGAAGACCTGCTGCTCAAACTCAAGGCGTGGCGCTCGGACCGGGCCAAGGAACACAAGATCGCCCCGTTCATGGTTTTCAGCGACAACACCCTGGTCGCGATCGCCGAGATGCTGCCGACCGACGACGAGGGCCTGATCGCCATCCCCGGCATCGGCGCCACCAAACTCGCGCAGTACGGGCCGGATCTGCTCGAAATGGTCCGGCACCCGCGCTGACCGGTAAACCCGCAGGTCAGAAAATCGGTTGTCGCAACAGGCTGGGACGCATTACCCTCGAAACGCATTCTGCCGGCCGGTATCGAAGGCTGGTTCGCAGAGCAACCTGGAAGGAGGGTGGCCCGCGATGTTCAACACGATCGACGTAACTGCGTCCGGCGTAGGCGTGGCTGCCCGCATGCTCTCGAGCACCATTGCCGCCGCCGCTGCGGCGGCCGCGGGTAAGCACCGCGTCGCCGCCGCGACTGAAGCGTCCATGGATTGGGGCTGCATATAACGACGTAGCAAGCCCAGTTTCGCCAAATGGCCACGGACCCGAAGTCACCAGGATCCGTGGCCATAGCTTTCGGGAAGCCCGATTCCCGACCTGGCCCGGATCGCCGAGAAGACAGCCAAACCGACCAGGAAGCAGGTGAACAGGACATGTCGGCTCTGACAGTCCCCAGACAGACGCTGCCGTGTCACGGCGGCGATCCCGACCTGTGGTTCGCCGAGACACCGGCGGACCTCGAGCGCGCCAAGACGCTGTGCACGGACTGCCCAGTCCGGCGGCAGTGCCTGACCGCCGCACTCGACCGGGCCGAACCGTGGGGGGTGTGGGGCGGCGAGATATTCGAGCGGGGCTCGATCGTCAGCCGCAAGCGCCCGCGCGGACGTCCGCGCAAGCAGGCCGCGTAGGCAACGTCAACTCAGACGGGTACCGCGTCCGGTTCGCTGAAGCCCGGGATCAGCTCCTCCGAGAGCGCCTTGATCGGCACCCGGGCGTCCAGCTGACACAGGATCGCGGCCACCGACGCGATCACCCGCATCGGGATCGCCAGCTTGGGCGGCAGGTCCATCTGCCGTGCCGTCTTGATCTGCGCGACGGACCGGTCGAACTGGCTGACCGTCATCCGCTGCAGCCACTTACGGGTGTAGTGGAAGACCTCGACCTCGATGGGTTCGACGTACTGGCGCAGCATCTCGTCGATCTCGCGGACCGACACGTCCTGGCCCCGCTGGATGAACCCGACCTTCTCCATGGTGGGCAGCAGCAGGTCGTAGTTCTTGTCGCGGGCCAGCCGGATGGTCATCCCGAGTTCGATGGGATAGCCGCCCGGCAGCGGTGCCACCGCACCGAAGTCGATGACGCCCAGACGCCCGTCGGGCAGCAGCATGAAGTTGCCGGGGTGGGCATCGCCGTGCAGCATCTCCAACCGGCGTGGCGCGTCGAAGGTGAGTTCGAGCAGCCGGACGCCGATCAGGTCGCGTTGCTCGGTGGTGCCGTGCCGGATGATCTCGGCCATGTGCAGGCCGTCGATCCACTCCTGGATCACCACCTTCGGCGCGCTGGCCACCACATGCGGCACCAGGAAGTGCGGGTGACCCTCGTAGGCCTTGGCGAAGGCCCGCTGATTGTCGGCTTCCAGGCGGTAGTCCAGTTCCATCTCGGTGCGTTCGATCAACTCGTCCACCACGCCCTGGACGTCGGCGCCGGGGGCGAGTTGTTTGAACACGCCGACCAGCCGCTGCATGGTCTTGAGGTCGGCGCGCAGGGCTTCGTCGGCACCCGGGTACTGGATCTTGACGGCGACTTCGCGACCGTCGTTCCAGATCGCCTTGTGCACCTGGCCGATGCTGGCCGACGCCACCGGGGTGTCGTTGAATTCACGGAAACGTTCGCGCCACTTGGTGCCGAGCTGGGCGTCGAGGACCCGGTGCACCTTGGCGGCCGGCAACGGGGGGGCGTCTTTCTGCAGTTTGGTCAGCGCTTCGCGGTAGGGCTCACCGAACTGCTCGGGGATGGCGGCTTCCATCACCGACAGCGCCTGGCCGACTTTCATCGCGCCGCCCTTGAGCTCGCCGAGCACGGTGAACAGCTGGTTCGCCGCCTTTTCCATCAGCTCGGCGTTGACTTCGTCCCGCGACTTGCCGGTTAACCGCTTGCCGAAGCCCAGAGCGGCCCGGCCGGCCATGCCGACCGGCAGGCTGGCGAGTTTTGCATTGCGGGCCGCACGGCCACGCTTGATTTCTGACACTCCACCATCATCCATCACGGCCAGGGCATCCGTTGCATCGATTCCGCACAGTCAGCGGTGGTTCGTCAGCGATATGTAGTCTCTTCGGGTCGCACTCGAACACTTCCCCAGATTCCCTGTCCCGGAGGGTGGACCGACCGTATGTCAGCCAAACAAACCCAGCACGACGCCGCCGACGCCTTGTTCCGGGCCATCATCGAAACCCTGGACAAGCACCGCAATGAGCGGACCCTGACCGAAGACGTGCTGGACTCCCTGGCCCGGGCCTACGCGTCGATCTCGACGAACGTCCCCGAGCAGGGCCGGTTGGGCTAACACTGGCACAGCGGGTGCCGGGTCCACTGGCGCGCGACGATGGCGCTGCTGTTCAGGTCGAATTCCAGCGTCGCGTTCAGGGCCGACGGGGGAGCGGGCCGCTGGCCGCGGACCGCAGCGATGACCTGGTTCACCTGGCCGAGCGCCAGCGCCGCGGTCGCCAGCAGGGTGGCCCGGTCCGCGACGCCGACGGTGTCGCGCAGTTGCGCGGCGATGGCGGGCCACGCCGCGTCGCGGTCGCGGCGGTGCAAGTCCGCGCAGCTCAAGCAGCTGGTGACGCCCGGGATGACGAGCGGTCCGACCAGCCCGGTGCCGTCGCGTACCCGTACCGCCAGGTGTGGGACACCCGTGCTGTGCAGATCGCGCAGGATCCGCGGATCGGCAACCAAATAATCGGCCAACACCACCAGGTCGACGGTGCTGGACACCGTCGCGTGCGGTTGGCTGCTGTGCCCGATCCGGACCCCCGAGCTGCGCAGGGCCGGCACCAGTAGGTCAGACAGCGGACCCCGTCCGTGCACCCTGATCGACGCCGCGCGGGCGGCGGTGGGTCGCGAACCTCGGGTCGCGACCCCGTGGTTGACCAGCTGGGTGACCAGGTCGGTCAGGTCCTCGCCGTCGGCCTGGCGCTGCAGCTCGGTCATCGGCGTCGGTGACCGCATGGACCGCAACACGGCGGCCAGTTTCGTCGCGGTCAATTCACCGGGCGGGCGGACCAGCACGGCCCGGCGCGGATCCCAGCCCACCTGGACCGCGCCGTCGGGTCGCAGCAGCACCGGCATGGCCGGGTCCAGGCAGTACAAGCAAGGTGCGGGCCGCGCCATGACGTGTCACGCTGCCACGCCGGCGGGGACCGTCGTACTCAGTTATCCACAGGACCGGTGTCGTGGCCGTCGTCGTCGAGCTTGGCCTGCAGGTCGGAAAGCGCCTTGTCGATCCCGCTGGTGTCGCCGCCGATCACCGCGTCGATGAAGGCCGCCGGGTCGTCCAGGTCATCCGCGCCGGGCAGTAGGTCAGGGTGTTGCCAGACCGCGTCGCGCGCATCCATGCCCGCAGCCTGCGTCAGGCGCTCCCACAACGCCCCGGCCTCGCGCAGTTTGCGCGGGCGCAGTTCCAGCCCGACCAGCGTGGCGAACGTCTGTTCGGCGGGTCCGCTGCTGGCCCGGCGTCGGCGCAACGTCTCGCTCAGCGCAGCTTCGCCGGGCAGGCGGTCACCGACGGCGGCGGTCACCACCGTCTGCACCCATCCCTCGATCAACGCGAGCAGCGTCTCCAGCCGTTCCAGCGCCTGAGTCTGCGCCGGGGTGGCCTTGGGCTCGAACACCCCCTGGCTCAACAGCTGTTCCATGGCGGCCGGGTCGGCCAGCGACGCCGGGTTGAAGTCGCGGGCCAGCTCCTCGATTCCGCTCATATCGATCTGCATGCCCTGGGCGTAGGCCTCGACGGCGCCCAGCAGCTGGCTGGACAACCAGGGCACGTGACTGAACAACCGGTGATGGGCGGCCTCGCGGGCGGCCAGAAACGTCATGATCTCGCTGCGCGGCTGCTCGAGCCCGGCGGCGAAGGCCTCCACCGCGTCGGGCATGATCGCGGCAATTCCTTTGGGCCCCAACGGTAGACCGATGTCGGTGGAGGTCAGCACCTCCTTGGACAGCCGGCCCAGGGCTTGGCCGAGCTGAGAGCCGAATGCGATGCCGCCCATCTGCGACATGACCTGCAGCAGTGGCCCCGCCATACCCTTGGCTTCCTCCGGCAGCGAGGACACCCACACCGACGAAATCTGTTGCGCCATCGGGTCACACAGCCGTTTCCAGGTGTGCAGGGTGTTGTCGACCCAATCGGTGGGGCTCCAGCCCGTGGCCCTGGTGGTGCCGGCCGGCAGTGCCGTGGCGCCGTTCAGCCACGTCTCGGCCAGGTGCACCGCGTCGGAGATCGCCGAATTGGTGGTGGCCGGAATGGGAGCGACGAACCCGAGCGAACCGGACGCCACCTGGCGGGCCAGGTCGTAGTTGACCGGGCCGCTGTCCTTTCCCGATGCCCCCGACGCCATCGCGCTGCCGACACCGCCGAACATCTCACCCAGCCGGGTGAACAGCTGGCCGAGGTTGGCCATGTCGAAGTCGCCGCCCAAACCGAACGGGTTCGCGCCCGATCCGGAGTTGGGATCGTTCTTCCCGCGCTTCTCGTGCTCGGGGTCGTCTCCCGAGGAGAAGCCGAAGGGCAGGTCAGCCATGGGGTCAACGGTACCCACCGGGGAAACAGAAAGCGCGGTGCGCCGTCACGCTCGCAGCTGAATCGGTCGTGGACGGCGCCGATTAGTGTGTTCTGCGTGAACAGGCGGATTTTGACGTTGATGGTCGCGCTGGTGCCGATTGTGGTGTTCGGCGTGCTGCTGGCGGTGGTGACGGTTCCGTTTGTGTCACTGGGCCCGGGACCCACCTTCGACACCCTGGGGGAGGTCGACGGCAAGCAGGTGGTCCAGATCGAGGGGACCCAGACCCACCCCACGACCGGTCACCTCAACATGACGACGGTGTCCCAGCGCGACGACCTGACCCTGGGTGAAGCCATCACGCTGTGGATCTCGGGTCAGGAACAGCTGGTTCCGCGCGATCTGGTCTACCCGCCGGGAAAGTCGCGCGACGAGGTCGACAAAGCCAACAACGCCGACTTCAAGAACTCCGAGGACAGCGCCGAGTACGCCGCCCTGGGGTATCTGAAGTACCCCGAGGCGGTGACGGTGGCCACGGTCACCGGGGACGGGCCGTCCGCGGGCAAGCTCAAGCCGGGCGACGCCCTCGATGCCGTCGACCGCACGCCGGTGGCCACGGTCGAGCAGTTCACGGCGCTGTTGAAGAACACCAAGCCGGGCCAGGTGGTCACCATCGACTTCCGGCGCAAGAACGAGCCACCCGGCGTCGCGGAGATCACCCTGGGCAGCAATAAGGACCGCGACTACGGGTTCATGGGGGTCGGCGTGGTGGACGCGCCGTGGGCGTCGTTCAGCGTGAACTTCAACCTGGCCAATATCGGCGGCCCGTCGGCCGGGCTGATGTTCAGCCTGGCTGTCGTCGACAAACTCACCACCGACGACCTGGCCGGTTCGACGTTCGTGGCGGGCACGGGAACCATCAGCGTCGACGGCAAGGTCGGGCCGATTGGGGGCATCACGCACAAGATGGCGGCCGCCCGCGCGGCCGGCGCCACCGTCTTCCTGGTGCCGGCGAAGAATTGCGTCGAAGCGGTCTCCGAGATCCCGTCCGGGTTGCGGCTGGTGAAGGTCGAAACGCTGAGCTCGGCAGTCGACGCGCTGCGCGCGATGAAGGCGGGGGCGGCCACCCCGAGTTGCTAGCCCCGCGGGCAGGCCGGGCCGGTCGGCGCGATGCGTACAGTTGTGACCGTCGGGAAACTAGAGCAGGGAGCGTAGCCAGTGGGAATGCGGCCCGCCGCAAGGATGCCGAAGCTGACTCGGCGTAGCCGGATTCTGATCCTGATCGCACTCGCGGTGATCGTGTTGCTGCTGGCCGGCCCGCGCCTGATCGACGCCTACGTGGACTGGCTGTGGTTCGGCGAACTCGGCTTCCGATCGGTGTTCACCACCGTGCTGGTCACGCGCATCGTGGTGTTCCTGGTGGCCGGGCTGCTGGTCGGCGGCATCGTGTTCGCCGGTCTGGCGACGGCTTACCGCACCCGCCCGGTGTTCGTCCCGAGCAACGAAAACGACCCGGTGGCGCGGTACCGCGCGGTGGTGATGAGCCGGCTGCGGTCGGTGGGCATCGGTGTCCCGGCGTCGTTCGGCGTGCTGGCCGGCATGGTGGCGCAGAGTTACTGGGTGCGGGTGCAGCTGTTTCTGCACGGCGGCGACTTCGGCATCACCGATCCGCAGTTCGGCAAGGACCTCGGGTTCTACGCATTCGAGCTGCCGTTCTACCGGTTGGTACTCAGCTACCTGTTCGTCGCGGTCTTCCTGGCGCTGCTGGCCAATGTGGTCGCGCATTACCTGTTCGGCGGCATCCGGCTGTCGGGGCGCGCGGGGGTGCTGAGCCGCTCGGCACGGATCCAGTTGGTCACCCTGGTCGGTGTCCTGGTCGTGCTCAAAGCGGTGGCCTACTGGCTGGACCGGTACGAGTTGCTGTCGCACACCCGCGGCGGCAAGCCGTTCACCGGCGCCGGTTACACCGATATCAACGCCGTACTGCCGGCGAAACTAATCCTGATGGCGATCGCGCTGATCTGTGCGGCCGCGGTCTTCTCCGCGATTACGCTGCGCGACTTGCGGATTCCGGCCATCGGCTTGGTGCTGCTGTTGCTGTCCTCGCTCATCGTGGGTGCCGGGTGGCCGCTGATCGTCGAGCAGATCAGCGTCAAACCCAATGCCGCGCAGAAGGAAAGCGAATACATCAGCCGAAGTATCGCGGCGACCCGGCAGGCGTACGGTCTCACGTCAGATGTGGTGACTTACCGCAACTACACCGGCGACAGTCAGGCGACCGCGCAACAGGTCGCGGCCGACCGCGCCACCACCTCCAACATCCGGTTGCTCGATCCCACGATCGTCAGCCCGGCGTTCACCCAGTTCCAACGCGGCAAGAACTTCTACTTCTTCCCCGAGCAGCTGTCCATCGACCGCTACAAGGACCGCACCGGTGCGCTGCGCGACTTCGTCGTCGCCGCCCGCGAACTGAACCCGGACCGGTTGATCGACAACCAGCGCGACTGGATCAACCGGCATACGGTGTACACCCACGGCAACGGGTTCATCGCGTCACCGGCCAACACCGTGCGCGGCATCGCCAACGACCCGAACCAGAACGGCGGCTACCCGCAGTTCCTGGTCAACGTCGTCGGCGCCAACGGCAGCATCGTGTCCGACGGTCCGGCCCCGCTGGACCAGCCCCGGGTCTACTTCGGACCGGTCATCGCCAGCGCGACCGCCGACTACGCGATCGTCGGTAAGACCGGGGCGGACCGCGAGTACGACTACGAGACCAGCAACGAAACCAAGAACTACACCTACACCGGCGGTGGTGGGGTACCGATCGGCAGCTGGCTGACCCGGTCGGTGTTCGCGGCGAAGTTCGCCGAGCGAAACTTCTTGTTCTCCAACGTGATCGGCTCCAACAGCCGGATCCTGTTCAACCGCGACCCGGCGCAGCGGGTGGAGGCGGTGGCGCCGTGGCTGACCACCGACAGCGCGGTCTACCCGGCCATCGTCAACAAGCGGCTGGTGTGGATCATCGACGGATACACCACCCTGGACAACTATCCGTACTCCGAACTCACGTCGTTGTCGTCGGCGACGGCGGACTCGGCCGAGGTGGCGTTCAACCGGCTGGCCCCCGACAAGCGGGTCTCCTACATCCGTAATTCCGTCAAGGCAACCGTGGACGCCTACGACGGAACCGTCTCGCTTTACCAGCAGGACGAGAACGATCCGGTGCTCAAGGCTTGGATGCGGGTGTTCCCGGGCACCGTGAAGGCCAAGAGTGAGATCTCCGCCGAACTGGCCGATCATCTGCGGTACCCCGAGGACCTGTTCAAGGTGCAGCGCATGCTGCTGGCCAAGTATCACGTCAACGACCCGGTGACGTTCTTCTCCACCTCGGACTTCTGGGACGTGCCACTGGACCCCAACCCGACCGCCAGCAGCTATCAGCCGCCGTACTACATCGTCGCCAAAAACCTTGCCAAGAACGACAATTCGCCGTCATATCAGTTGACCAGCGCAATGAACAGGTTCAAACAGGACTTCCTGGCCGCCTACATCAGCGCCAGTTCGGACCCCGCGACGTACGGCAAGCTCACGGTGCTCACGATTCCGGGCAACGTCAACGGACCGAAGCTGGCCAACAACGCCATCACCACCGACCCGGCGGTGTCCCAGGACCTCGGGGTGATCGGGCGCGACAACCAGAACCGCATCAAGTGGGGCAATCTGCTCACGTTGCCGGTGGGGGAGAACGGTCTGCTCTACGTCGAACCGGTCTATGCATCGCCGGGGGCCAGCGACGCCGCGTCGTCGTATCCGCGGTTGATCCGGGTGGCGATGATGTACAACGACAAGATCGGTTACGGGCCGACGGTCGGCGACGCGCTCACCGGGTTGTTCGGGCCGGGTGCGGGTGCCGCGGCGACCGGAATTCAGCCCACCGATGCGGGCTTGCCGCCCAACTCGCCAGGCACGCCACCGCCGGCGTCCGGACCGGGCGCGCCGCCGCCGACGGCCGCGATCCCGTCACCCCCCGATGGTGCGAGCACCTTGTCTCCGGCCAAAGCCGCTGTGCTGCAAGAGATTCAGGCTGCGATCGGAGCGGCCCGGGATGCGCAGAAGAAGGGTGACTTCGCTGCGTACGGGTCGGCGCTGCAGCGGCTCGACGAAGCCATCACCAAGTTCAACAGCACGAAGTAGGGAGGCGGGTCGCCCGACCCGCGCGCACCGCTCCGCGGGCGTCGTGCCCCGCCCTGCTCGCCGCCGCCCGCCCGCCCCGCTCCGCCCCGCTCCGCCCCGCTCCGCTCCGCTCCGCTCCGCGAGCGTCGTGCCCGCCGCGAGCGCCCTCATATGTGCGCTGAACGGCCACTTTCTGCGGCATTATGGGGACGCTCGCCGCGGTCTCAAGCATCCTTCGCGTCGGCCATACACTCGGCGCGACACGTAACACTCAATAAGAAGAAGGCGACCATGCCCGAACCTGCGGTCCTCGTCGAACGTGACGGCCACGTATTGACGCTCACTCTCAACCGTCTCGAGAAGCGCAACGCCTTCAACCCGGAGATGTTGTGTCGCTTGGCCGATGCCTGGGATCTGCTCGACAGCGACCCGGAACTCAGAGTCGCCATCATGACGGGGGCGGGCGGAAACTTCTCTGCCGGTGCCGATCTCGACCGTTTAGTCGGTGCGCTGCTGTCCGGTGAACCGGCTCAGAATGAGTACGAAGAGCGTGTGCGGCAGGACTTTTCGTTGATCTATAAGGGTTTTCTGAAGGACCACTACGTCAAGAAGCCCATTGTCGCCGCGGTGGAAGGCTACTGCTACGCGGGCGGCATGGAGATCCTGCAGGCGTTCGACATTCGGGTCGCTGCCGAGGACGCGCAGCTCGCGGTCAGTGAGGTGCAGCGCGGACTGTTCCCGATGAGCGCGTCGACGGTGCGGCTGCCGCGTCAGATCCCGTACACGGTCGCCATGGACATGTTGATCGTCGGCGACCCGATCACCGGTCGACGGGCTTATGAAGTGGGGTTGGTCGGGCACGTGACCCCGAGCGGCGGTGCGCTGGTGCGGGCCCGCGAACTGGCCGAGAGGTTGGCCGCCAACGGCCCTCTGGCGGTGCGCAACATCAAGGCGTCGGTGGTCGAGAACCTGACCAAGGCCGAAGCCGACGCGTTTCCTCGGGAATTGGAGTTGGGGATAGAGGTGATGGGCTCGCACGACGCCCAGGAGGGCCCGCGCGCCTTCCTGGAGAAACGCCCGCCGAACTTCACCGGAGTCTAGGGTTCGCCGAGCCTGCCAGGCGATTTGGTGGGCTCCCCGACGTTGGGTAACCTTGCGTTTACCGACGCGGGGTGGAGCAGCTCGGTAGCTCGCTGGGCTCATAACCCAGAGGTCGCAGGTTCGAATCCTGTCCCCGCTACCAACGTGAATGGTCCTCAGGCAGCAGCCTGGGGGCCATTTTCGTGCCTATCGGGAAACACTGTGGCGACCTCCGCAAAGCTAACGGTCGCAAGGGAACGCTTCGGCGCTACGCAGCGAGTCAGCAGGGGTGTTCTGGACCGTTCGGTCCGATCAAGCCAGTCGCGCTCTGGCCTACGTCGGCCTGACCCGCGGCCGCGACGCAAACATCTCGCCATCTACCCCGTTGTCACCATCGCAGCCCACCAACTCCACGAAGCCGGCGCAGGCATCCGCGAGATGCGCCTGGGCATCAAATACGCAGCCCCCCAGCAGCTCCTGCCCTCAGTTGCAGGCTTGGCGCCGGCGCGAGGCCCAGCCCCCCGCAAGTGACATCGCCTACCACGCATCACCGCCACCACCTACCAGCGTCGTCACCGCAAACGCAATGGGTACGGTCTCGAACTCTAATTGCCTACCGCCTGAACCCGTTCTGCTGCCCTCGTCACTGCGTGGCGTTGACTTCGGTCAACACCAGCGCCGCTTCGTTGTACGGAAACAGGCGGTAGAACACGCGAGAGGCGCCGGTAACGAGGGCTGCCGCCTCAGCCTTGCTGACGAGGCGCGGATCAGCGAGCGCGATACTCTTGCCGCGCTTGTGAAGCACCGCCTGTCCAGCAGCGAAAACATTCTTCAGCCAGTCCGATTTCAGCCCGTACCCGACGAGAACGACGAAGCCGTCGCGGATGGGAAAAACCAACAGCGGCGTTCGATAACGCTTGCCTGACTTGCGTCCGACATGTTCGAGTGTTCCTTGACCTGGAAGCCACGGCGTGATCGACCGAGCCGTTGGGTTGGTGACTCGATTATTGAACTTTGCCACGGCCCTTGGCACCCGCATGGACCCTCCCCGTTCCTATCCGAGCTTGAAATGATCAGTATCTGTGGGAACGCTACGGCCCGGAGCGGATCGCCGTCACTAGGGAGTTAGCTGGTGCCATGTCGCGGAGGTCCGGTGCGATGGGCCCACCGAGGCGCGACATCATTGACGCCGTAGCACTGGCATCGTGGTTCTTGATGTCGGCCGTTACATCCGCGTCTGCTCCCAGTACGTCGTCGATCTCGGCCGCTGTGTCGCGCCAGGCGTTCCTGCGCCGCTGATCCCAAATCGGTGGCAATGTCCCTACTCATGCCGGCATGGGCACCAGCGCGCTGATGTCGTCACCTTGCATGAGCTTCATGATCAGGTTCAGGTCAAAATAGGTGGTCCAGCGAGCAATCCGCCCCTCGCCGTCGACGACGAAGGTCCCCATGACCGGAATGGCCGGCTTGCTTCCCTCGGGAGTCGAGTCAATCAACGGAAGGATTACCGACAGGTTCTCCTGTCCCCGCTACGAGCGTGAATGGCCCTCCGCGAGCCCCTTCAACCGCTTCAACGTATCCGCCAGGGTGCGCCCCACCTGCCGCACCGCAATCCGGTCCGCGATATAGCCCAGCAACCCCCCGGGTGCTTGGTATGACAGCCGGAACGTCACTTTGGTCTCGCCGTCGCCGGCGTCGCGCAGCCGGATCCGGCCGCGCAGTGTGATACCCGTGATACCCACGAAAGCCACATCGCGGCCCTCGTCGAATTCCACCACCTCGATCAACCCGCCGATGGGGACCGAGCCGATCTTCCAGTGCACGATGTACCGCGCACCCACGCCGGCGGCCTGTTCGCTGGCCGTCTCCCAGCGCTCGAGGTTGCTCATGAAAGACGGGTAGCTGTCCGGGTCGCCGACCAGCTTCCACACCGCATCCCGGTCCGCGTCGATCACGCACTGCCGTTCGACGCGCATCAGCCCAGCACCGGGAATCGACGTTCGGCGGCCAACCGATCGACGCCGCCCTGCAGACTTTCTATGACCTTGTCGTGCACCGCCTGATCGTCCCCGTCGACCTCGATCGGTTCCTGCACCTCGATCACGATCTTGCTGGGCAGCGGTATGTGGCCCGCGAGGTCGCTGATGTTCAACCCCCAGGGGAACGCCAGCGATATCGGAATACTCTTGAGCCGCAACAACTTATCCGCCATGAGCAGCTTGGCCAGCCATTGGCCGCGGTTGAGGAACAGCGCACTTTCCTGGCCGCCGACGCTGGCGACCGGAACGATCGGCACGCCGGCATCACGGGCCAGTCGCACGTATCCCATCCGGCCGCCGAAGTCGACCTTGTGCCGTTCCCATGATGGCCGGAACACCTCGTAGTCGCCGCCGGGGTAAACCAGCAGCGCGGCTCCGGATTCCAGTGCCAGACGGGCATTTTCGTGGTTTGCGGCGACGGTGCCGAACTTGCGTAGCCAGCCCAGCGGCGGCGCGGAGACGACAAGATTGTGCGCCAATTGGTAGAAGGGCCGCTCGACACCGAAGTACGAGCAGAACGCAAGGGTGAAGACGAACGTGTCGGGCGGGACATTCCCGCCGCTGTGGTTGCCGACCAGCAGCACCGGCCCGTCGGCGGGAATGCGGTCCAGCCCGCGTACGTCGGCCCGGAAGTAGAGCGACGCGATGAGCCACGTTCCCGGCAGTTGATCGCGGATGTAGTCCGGGTCGCGTTGGTCGAGATCGGCTTTGGGGACCCGGGACGCCACTTGCTTGCGGGTCCAGTCCATGACCTCGCCGATGACGCCCATGTTCGTCCTGTCCCTCGGTCCGCGTCGATGCGGGCAATCGTCTCGTGTGTAGCAACCGACTACCCGCAGGGCTTTGCTTTCACACCAGCGAATCGACACCGGAAAATCAGCATCTCGCCCCCTGCTTGCAAAGACCATCGGCAACCGGAAATGACTGCGGCACAACCGAGTCCAGATACATCAGACCAGCTTTCACGCGACCCCACTCGAATGAACGGCGTTGTCGGCAGAGCGCGGTAGGGTCCGGTCCATGTCGGACAGTAGAAAGCGCAGGAAGGCCAAGCAGGCGCGGCGCGCTGCGCGTCGGAAGCGTCGCGAGCAGCAGCAGGAAGAAGAGTTCTCGCTTGTTGACGCGGTGCGGGAGGCGCTCGCCGACGAACATCCGTTGGCCCTGCTGCACACGGTGAGTTTCCTCATCCAGGCGACGTTGCCTCGATATTGCGCCGATGAAGCCGATGAAGCCGATGAAGAGGTGGTCGGCCTCGACGAACTCATCGACAGCTTCATCGCTACCGAGCTTCGCGAAACGACGGCGCTCCTAGCGGTGCTGGCCGCGCTGCTCGATGACGAGGAGCAGCGGACGCGTTGCCAACGAGAAGTCGCCGCGCGCGACCACGACCTGCCTCCGTGGATCATCGAGCTACCTGACACGCAGGTCGATCGGGCGGTGCGGATGACGCACGTGCTCGGTGACGGCGACGAGGTGATGCTCGCTGTGCGCCTGCCCTCCGGACACGAGATTGCCTGCGCGGCCTACGTCGATCACGCCAGTTCGACCGAGGTGACGGAGGCGTTCTTCGTTCCCTCGTCGCTGCAGGAAGTTCTCGACGTCGCGACGCGCAGCCGCACCGATACCGACAGCACGTTCGTCGAGATGAGCCTGGCCGACGCCCGCGCCTGGTTGCGACGGGGTGTCGAGGTAGAGGGCGTGACGTCGATGTCCGACGAGTCGGACACGTGGCCGGCAAGTCGTCCGCTGCTCCGGTGGCTGGTCCGGCGGCTACCGGAGGGAGGCAGTGACTATCAACCGCCGTTTTACAGCGCGGCACAGGTCAACGAGTTGTTGGACAGGTTCTTCGCCACCGCGCCGGGCCGGGGGTTCGACGACTACGACCGGGAGTTGTTGCGCGCGTGCATCAAAGACGGCACCGGGGATCCGTTGCGCTGGAGTGCCGGACGCCTACGTGGCCTACCGGAGCGACTGCCGGACCTCGACGACTATCCCTGCGGTCGGTCCGGCACGGTGCAAAATCTGCCGGATCTGCTGCGGGCGTACGTTCCGTTCGCGCACGCCGAAAGCGGCATCCGCGCGGAACTGACTACCGAAGCCCTGGCCGCCATCGACGAGCTCGAGCCAGAGCTTCGCCGCGGTCAACCGCCCCCGCCGCCCAGCCGCGATATGGATTCAGACCTGCGCAAATGGGTAAAATCGTAGGCGCCTTCACAAACTAGGGCTACCGGTATTCGGGCCTCGCGGCAAAATCAGTGCCGAGCTTGGTTCTTGGAGGGGATATGGCGTCGAAGCGGATCACCAGACAGGTCGAGGAGCAATCCGCCCAGGTCAGGTGGTTGTCACCATGTTGAGAACCGGTGCGGGGTACCCCAACGTGGTCGTGACGGCAGTGGCGTCCACGACCGCGCTCGCGGCGGACGCCGAAGAAACGTGGCAGCGACTGCTCGGGGGCCACAGCGGCATCCGGGAACTGGACAAACCGTTCGTCTCAGAATTCGACTCCCCGGTCCGCATCGGTGGGACGTTGCGCGAGGACTTCGATGAGCATCTCAACCGCGTCGAACTGCGTCGGTTCGCCTTCATGCAGAAGATGGCGGCGGTGCTGAGCCGACGGCTGTGGGAGCAGGCCGGATCCCCGGAGGTCGACACCGATCGGCTGATGGTGGCGGTCGGTCTCGGCCTGGGCAGTACCGAGGACATCCCGCTCTGGCACAACGTCTGGAAGGTCAAGGGGCTGCGCGCGGTGACGCCGATATCGGTGCAGAAGCACATGCCGAACGCGCCGGCCGCCGTGATCGGGCTCGACATGAAGGCCAAGGCAGGCGTGATGACGCCGGTGATGGCCGACGCGTCCGGCACCGCGGCCATTGCGCATGCCTGGCAGAACATCGTGCTCGGAGAGGCCGACGTCGCGATTGCCGGCGGCGTCGAGACAGTGATCGAAGCGGTGCCCGTTGCCACCTTCTGGCAGCTCGGCATGCTTTCCACCAGCAATGACAATCCTGCCGGCGCCTGCCGCCCCTTCGACGTGACCCGGGAAGGCATGGTGTTCGGCGAAGGGGGCGCACTGCTGCTGATCGAAACCGAGGAGCACGCCAAAGCCCGCGGGGCAACGATCCTGGCCCGGTTGATGGGCGCGGCCACTACCTCGGACGGATGCGATCTGGTGCGCCCGGATCCCAGTGGCGAGCGGGCTGGCGACGCCATCGCCCGCGCGATTGACGTCGCCGGGCTGGAGCCGGCGGACATCGATCACATCAACGCGCACGCCGCCGGCACGACGTTCGGCGACGTCGCCGAAGCGCGCGCGATCCGCCGAGCGCTGGGCGGTCACGCGCCCGCGGTGTACTCGGCCAAAGCGGCGCTGGGGCACTCGCTCGGCGCGGCGGGTGCCATCGAGGCGGTGCTGACCGTACAGGCGCTGCGCGACGGGATCGTGCCGCCCACGTTGAACCTCGACACCGTCGACCCTGAGATCGACCTCGACATCGTCACCGGCGAGCCGCGTCGGGGTAATTACCGTTATGCCGTCTCGGAGTCGTTCGGGCTGGGCGGGAACAACGTCGCCGTGGTGTTCGGCGCGGCCTGATCACGTGCCCGGCGAGTGCCACTCCGGCGGTCGAAGGGGTATAGGAGTGGATGTGAAGCGACTCAACGGTGTGGACGCCTTGATGCTGTACAGCGAGACACCGGAGATCCACATGCACACGTTGAAGATCGGCGTGCTCGACATCTCTAATTTCGAGCAGGACTTCAGTTTCGAGGCATTCCGGCAGATCGCCTATCCGCGGCTGATGGCGCTGGAGCCGCTGCGCTATCAGTTGGTGGACATTCCGCTCCAGCTGCACCACCCGATGTGGCGGACCAACGAGGACATCGACGTGGACTACCACCTGCGCCGGGCCCGCGTACCGGCGCCGGGCGGCCGACGTGAACTCGACGAACTGATCGGTCACATCGCGGCCACACCGCTGGACCGCTCTCGTCCGCTGTGGGAGATGTACGTTGCTGACGGCCTCGAACAGGGCCGCATCGCGATCATCCACAAGGTTCACCATGTGCTGGCCGACGGCGTCGCCTCGGCCAACCAGATGGCCCAGGCGATGGCGACTGAGCACCCGGACGCCGTGCACCGCACCGGCACCGGCCACCTGCCGACGCGCACACACCTGCTCGGCACGGCCGCACGGGACCACGCCGGGTTGATCCGCAAGCTGCCCCGGCTGGTCAGTGAGACGGCCGGCGGCGTGCAACGGGTGCGACGCCGAGCCAAAGAGCGGGGCACCCACCCCGACCTGGCCCGCAATTTCGCGCCGCCGCAGAGTTTCATCAATCACCGGGTGACTCCCGGGCGCCGGTTTGCAACCGCGCCGCTGGCGTTGGCCGATGTGAAGGAGACGGGTCGGCATCTCGGCGTCACGCTCAACGACGTCGTGCTGGCCACCGTGGCCGGTGCGTTGCGCCGACTGTTGCTGCGCTACGACGGGCTGGCCGACGCCCCGTTGATCGCCGGCGTTCCGGTGAGCTTCAACACCTCGCCGGAACGCTTGGCGGGCAACGAGTTCACCTACATGACTCCGTCGTTGCCGGTCCATGTCGACGATCCGCTGGAGCGGGTGAGGTTGACGTCGGTCGCGACCAAGATCGCCAAGGAGAACCACCAGCTGCTCGGCCCCACGGTGCTGCCGGCGTGGTTGTCCTATCTGCCGCCATCGTTGGCGCCGAGGTTGTTTCGGACGCAGGCCCGCCGCGTGGAGTCGGCCAGTGTGATGAACCTGACCGTGTCGAATGTGCCCGGCCCGCGGGAACGGGGACACATCCAGGGCGCCGTTGTCAGCGAGATCTACTCTGTCGGACCGATTGTCGCTGGCAGCGGCATGAACATCACGGTGTGGAGCTACGTTGATCAGCTGGCCATCTCGGTGCTGACCGACGATGTGACGCTGGCCGATCCGCACGAGGCCACCGATGCGTTGATCGATTCGTTCATCGAACTGCATAGTGCTGCAGGACTTTCCGATAGTCTGACGCCGGTGGGCACGGCGCTGCCGGTGGCCACGGCGGTGCCGGCGGCCGGGTGAACGCCGGGATTTCAGCGTTACCCTCAATATCATTGTCGCACTGAGCGACTCATGAAAGGACGCCATGACGGACCCCGGTAGGCTGGCACGCCGCAAGGCGACCGTCATCGAGCACATGCAGAGCGAGAACGTCCAGGAATGGGACCGGACGATGGCGACGTTCAGCCACCCCCGCTACGAGTTGCCGGACGGGACGGTGTTCGACGGCGCCGACGAGGTGATGCGGTACTGGATAGATGGCCGCTCCATGGTGCCTGATCAGCGCAACGAACTGATCGAACTGACTCACTTGGACGGTGACCAGGTCCTGATCGAATTCTGGTTGCGTGGCACCCCGTCGGCGACGGGTGAACCGTTCGAGGTGCGGTTGTGGGCAGTCTTCGATTTCGACGACGCGGACCTGATCACCGGCGAGCGGGTCTATGCCAGCTGTCCACTCGGTGCGGAATGATTCCGCCCCGGCCGCCCACAGATGTTTTCGTCCACCCGGTGACGGGAACCTCAACGTGTGCCGAATCGCGAGGAGCCGATCACAGCTATGCCCGGTGAGGTGACGGAATCGGTCCGCAGCCTTATTCCCGCCCGCATCGACCGCCTGCCCTGGTCTCCGTTCCACACTCGCATGGTGGTGGCGCTCGGGGTGGCCTGGATCCTGGACGGCCTGGAGATCACCGTGGCCAGCGCGGTGGCCGAGACCCTCACCGAACCTGCGACGCTGCACCTGTCGCCGGCGTCGGTCGGTTTCCTGGCGACGGTCTATCTGGCCGGCGAGGTGTTCGGCGCGCTGTTCTTCGGCCATCTGTCCGACAAGCTGGGCCGACGCAATCTGTTCACCATCACCTTGGGTGTGTACCTGATCGGCAGCGCCCTGACTGCGTTCACGCTGGGCAACAACTTCGGCTGGCTGCTGTTCCTCTACATCACCCGGTTCATCGCCGGAATGGGCATCGGCGGCGAATACGCCGCTATCAACTCGGCGATCGACGAACTGATCCCGGCCCGTTACCGCGGCCGGGTCGACATCGCGGTCAACGGCACCTATTGGGCCGGGGCCATCCTCGGCACGCTGGGCACCTTCGTCTTCCTCAAGATGATCGACCTCAGCCTGGGCTGGCGGCTAGCTTTTCTGATCGGGCCGGTGCTCGGCCTGGTCATCGTGTTCGTCCGGCGGAACCTGCCGGAAAGCCCCCGTTGGCAGGTGATGAACGGCCGCGCCGAGGAGGCCGAGCAAACCATCACCCTCATCGAGCACGCCATCAAATCCACCGGCGTCTCGCTGCCCCCCGTCGATCCGGCGAAGGCGATCGACCTGCTCCCCGCCGAGAAGATCGGATATCTGACGCTGACCCGGGTGCTGTTCCGGCTCTATCCGAGCCGGGCCGTGCTGGGCGCCTCGTTGATGATCAGCCAGTCGTTCCTGTACAACGCCATTTTCTTCACCTACACGCTGGTGCTGGGCAAGTTCTACGACGTTCCGGCGCAGTCGACGCCGTTGTATCTGATCGCGTTCGCGGTGGGAAACCTGTTGGGACCGTTGACACTCGGACATTTTTTCGACACGATCGGCCGGCGCAAGATGATCGCCGGCACCTACCTGCTGTCCGGATTGCTGCTGGCGGTGAGCGCTGTCCTGTTCAAGGCGGGCGTGCTCAGTGCGCTGACTCAGACCGTGGCCTGGTGCGCAATTTTCTATGTCGCGTCGGCCGGGGCGAGTGCGGCCTATCTGACGGTCAGCGAGATCTTCCCGCTGGAGGTCCGGGCGAAGGCGATTGCGGTGTTCTTCGCCATCGCCCAGTGTTTCGGCGCCCTGGGCCCGGTCATCTACGGTGCGCTGATCGGCGACGGCTCTGAGTCGATGCCGCTGTTCCTGGGCTACCTGCTGGGCGCGGGGGTGATGATCGCCGGCGGGTTGATCGCCTGGTTCCTGGCCGTTGACGCCGAGGGTAAATCGCTGGAAGACATCGCCACCCCACTGGCAGCTGCCACCGAATGAGGTGTATGTATGTCTTCGACCGCATTAAGCAGCTAGTGCGGGTTTGCTGCGGATAATGTCAGATGATGAGCGATCGCTCGGTGGGGCCGGACAGAGCTCGAGAGGGATACCAGTGGTCTTCCGTGCAGACCAGGAGATCGGCAGAGATCTCGCCGCTGTCGATTGGTCCTCCACCCCACTAGGGCCCGTCGACGAGTGGCCGCAAAGTCTGCGTACGGCGGTCAGTATCCTTTTGTCGTCCCAGTTTTCGATGTGGATGGGGTGGGGACCCGAGCTCACTTTCTTCTGCAACGCCGCGTACCGCCGCGACACCCTGGGACGCAAATATCCGTGGGCGCTGGGCCGGCCGGCCAGTGAGGTGTGGGCCGAGATCTGGCCGGATATCTCGCCGCGCGTGGAGCGCGTGCTGGATGCCGAGGAGTCGACCTGGGACGAGGCGTTGCTGCTCATCCTGGAGCGGTCCGGCTACCCCGAGGAGACCTACCACACGTTCTCCTACAGCCCGCTGCGTGACGACGACGCGCGCGTGGTCGGTTTGCTGTGTGTCGTCAGCGAGGACACCGGCCGGGTGATTGCGCAGCGTCGTATGGCGACGATGCGCGACCTGGGTTCCGATCCCAGCGTGGGACGCACGGAGCGGCAGATGCTGGATTTCGCCGCTCAGCAACTCAGTCTCAACCCCTACGACCTGCCCTTCACCATCACCTATCTGTTCGACGACCGGGGTGACGCGCAGCTCGCCGGTGTCAGTGGGATCGCTGCCGGGCACCCGGCGGCACCGGAGATCGTGCCGCGGTCCGGTACGTCGGTGTGGCCCGTGGAACGGGTATCGCACGGTGAATCCGAACTCGTCGAACTGGACGGCGCCGCACTGCAGCTGCCGTCCGGCGCCTGGCGCGAACCGCCCACCCGCGCACTGCTGGTGCCGCTGCTGCAACAGGGTGGCCCACCGGTCGGATTCCTGGTCGCGGCGCTGAACCGGCACCGTGAGTTCGACGACGGTTACCGCGGTTTCGTGGAGTTGGTCGCCGGCTACCTGGCCACCGGCGTGAGCGATGCCCGCAGCTATGAGGCGCAGCAACAGCGCGCCGAGGCACTCGCCGAGCTCGACCGCGCCAAGACCACGTTCTTCTCCAATATCAGCCACGAATTCCGCACTCCGCTCACCCTGATCCTCGGGCCCGTCGAAGAGCTGAGCGGCCGAGCGGTCGGCGTCGACGACTACGCGCGCCAGGAACTGGAGCTGGTGCACCGCAATGTCCTGCGGCTGGCCAAGCTGGTCAACACGCTGCTGGACTTCTCGCGCATTGAGGCGGGCCGGATGCGCGCCCGGTTCGAACCCGTCGACCTCGCCACGGCCACCGCCGAACTGGCCAGCGTGTTCCGCTCGGCGATCAGCCAGGCCGGTCTGACGTTCGTGGTGGACTGCCCGCCGCTGCCCGAACCGGTGTACCTGGACCGTGAGATGTGGGAGAAGGTGATCCTGAACCTGCTCTCCAATGCGCTGAAGTTCACCTTCGAGGGCTCCATCACCGTCCGGGTGGCCCGGGAGGACGACCACGCCGTCGTCACGGTGACCGACACCGGGATCGGCGTGCCGGCAGCGGAGATGCCCCGGCTCTTCGAACGCTTCCACCGGATCGAAACGGCCCGCGCCCGGTCCACCGAGGGCAGTGGTATCGGCTTGGCGCTGGTCAAGGAACTCGTCGGATTGCACGAGGGCACGATCACCGCGGAGAGCCAGGAGGGCGTGGGCACGTCGTTCCGCGTACGGTTGCCGTTCGGCGCGAGTCATCTGCGCACCGACGAATTGAGCACGGCACCCGCCGCGCCCCCGGCCACCGGCGCGGTGGCCGCACCGTTTGTGCAGGAAGCGTTGCGCTGGCTGCCCGGCCCGCCGGACCAGCCCGACGCCGCTCCGGTGGCAGGGGCCCGGGCCCGCGTCCTGGTCGCCGACGACAACGCCGACATGCGTGAATACCTGGCCAATCTGCTGGGCGCGGCGGGCTATGCGATCAGCACATTCAGTGACGGCGTGACGGCGCTGGAAGCCATCCGCACCCAGCTTCCGGATCTGGTGATCAGCGACGTGATGATGCCGGGCCTGGATGGTCTGCAGCTGCTGGCCGCGCTGCGCAACGATCCACGTACCGCGGCGCTGCCTGTCCTGCTGCTGTCCGCGCGCGCCGGTGAGGAGGCTTCTGTCGAGGGTCTGCTGGCCGGTGCGGACGACTACCTGGTCAAGCCTTTCGTCGCCGCGGATCTGCTGGCCCGGGTGCGTACCAACGTCGATCTCGCGCGCCTGCGGACCCACCACGCCCGGTGGCGCACCGCCCTGGTGGACTCCTTGCAGGAAGCCTTCTTCATCTGCGACGAGCACGGCGCGGTCATCGAAATCAACACTGCCTTCACCGATATTCTCGGCTTCGGCCCCGAAGATCTGCCTTATGAGCCCCTGCACCCGTGGTGGCCGGACGCCGAGACCGACCCCGAGGGTCACCGACTGGCCGGAGAGGCGTTCGCGGCGCTACTGAGCCAGAACCAGGGTGGCTACACCATCCCGGTCGTGCACCGGGCCGGGCACCGGGTGTGGGTGGCGGTCAGCTTCAACCATGCCGCCGATCCGGACACCGGGCGCCAGGTCATGGTGGGCACGATGCGTGACGTCACCGCCGAGCACTATTTCGTGCAACGGCAGACGGCGCTCGCTGCGCTCAATCAGCAACTGGCGCAAGCTGATACATTGGATGAGGCGCTGCGTGGCGCGGCCGAGGAGTTGCGCCGGGTGTGGCAGGCCCGCACTGTGCTGGCGGTGACGTTCCCCAGCGACGCCCCGCGCGGGAGTGCCCCCCAGCTCGTGTGCGCCGGCGACGCGGTCAAGTGGACCGATCTGCCACCGGCCCGGCGCGAACTGATCGAGTCACTGCGCGGCGCCGACCTGCTCACCACCGTCAGCGACGAGGCGGGCAGCGCGGGTATCGCGCTGCAGCAGCCCCGCGGGATCCTGGTCGTCTGGATTCAGCTGGCCGAGAACCGGGAGTTCACCCCCGCCGACCACACGTTGCTCACGGTGCTGGCCGGGCGGCTCGGACAAGGGCTGCAGCGGGTCTACCAATTGGACGAGCAGCGCGAAACAGCGGTGGCGCTGCAGCACGCCATGCTCGGTCCGGCGCACCCGCCCGGCGGCATCGCCGTGCGCTACCACCCCGCGAGTCGTCCGCTTCAGGTCGGTGGCGACTGGTACGACGTCGTCGACCTCGACGACGGGCGGGTCGCCCTCATTGTGGGTGACTGCGTCGGGCACGGGTTGGCGGCCGCCACGGTGATGGGCCAGCTGCGTAGCGCATGTCGCGCGCTGCTGCTCGAACAATCAAGTCCCAGTGCGGCTCTCGCGGGTCTGGACAGGTTCGCCGCACAGTTGCCCGGCGCCCGGTGCACCACCGCGTTCTGCGCGGTACTCACGCTCGACACCGGAGAACTGTTGTACGCCAACGCAGGTCATCCGCCGCCCATCCTGGTGCATGCCGACGGCACCAAGGTGTTGCTGGACGGTGAACACGGCCTGCCGCTGGCGCTGCGGCCGCAGTGGCTGCGGCCGGAAACGCAGATCACGATGCCGCCGCGGGCGACGTTGTTGCTCTACACCGACGGGCTGGTTGAACGCCGCGGCGCATCGCTCGACGACGGGATGGCCCGCGCTGCCGATCTGGTGCAGGACAGTCGCTCGCAGGAGCTCGACGAGGTAGCCGACCACCTGATGGCCGGCCTGGAACCCACCGGTGGTTATCCCGACGACGTGGCCGTGCTGCTTTATCGCCAACCTGCCCCGCTGACAATGGAATTCACCGCCAACACCAACCACCTGGCCGGCAGCCGAGCTGCCCTGCGCGGCTGGCTGACCCAGGTCGGCGTCGACCCGCACCAGATTCAGGACGTGCTCACCGCCACCGGAGAGGCGGTCGCGAACGCGATCGAGCACGGTCACCGCGACCGTCCCGAGGGCACCGTCTCGCTGCGCGCGAGCGCAGTGGTCGACCGCCTGCAGGTCACGGTCACCGACACCGGAGTGTGGAAAACTCCGACGGCCACCCCAGGGATGAGCCGTGGTCGCGGAATCTCCCTGATGCGAGTTCTGATGGAAGACTTCAGCATTCACTCCACCGACGCCGGCACGACCGTTCACCTGTACTCGAGGATCGCGTAATGGCTACACCGCTCAGCCTCAACACAGACCGTGCCGCAGACGGGACGCCCCGGGTGGTGGCGACGGGTGAGATCGACCTCAGCAACATCGTGGTGTTCAAACGGGCGCTCACCGCCGCCAACGGCGGCACCCGCGGGCCCATCACGATCGATCTCAGCGCGGTCAGGTATGTGGACAGCGCCGGCATCAACGCGCTCTTCGATCACGCCGACGCTGTCGACGATCTGCATGTGATCGTCCATCCGCTGCTCGTCCGGGTGCTCACCGTCAGTGGTTTCAGCAAGATCGCGACCGTCGAGTCGGCCGGTGTGGACGGCGCCCGCTGACTACCGGCGGGAAGCCTGAGTCGCGCGGGTTATGGTTCGGTGATGGGTGATTCCGCGAACCAACACGTGGTCGTCGTCGGCGGTGGTCTGGCCGGCCTGGCGGCGACGGTGTGGCTGGCCGAACTGGGCTACGCGGTGACGCTGCTGGAGAGCAACGGTTCGTTGGGTGGTCGCACCATTGGTCTGACGTCGGGCCACGGCGATGCCATCGAAAACGGCCAGCATGTCCTGGCCGGCTCGTACGACTGCATCTTCCGCTACCTGGAATCCATTGGCACCCGGCAGTTTTTGACGTTTCCCGACGAGTTCGGCGTACGTTACCCGGGCGGGCATGTCGAGACGTTCGGCCTGCGCCCGGCCCACGCGCGACGCATGCTGCTCGGCCGGGTCCGCGGGCTGGGCATCCCCACCCTGCTCAAGACAGCACCGGCGTGGGGCCGACTCGTTCGCGAGGTCATCCGGTTCGACGACGCCCTGGACGACATCACCGTCGAGGAGTGGTTCGACCGCCTCGGCTTCCCGGCCGCGGTACGGCGAATCATGCTCAACTCCATGGTGATCGGGCTGTTGAACGAACAGCCGCAGCTGGCCTCCGCGCACGCGTTCGCGGCACTGCTGCGCACCGGCGCCGACCGCGTCCGTCGGGGTGGCAGCGCCGCAGCGCGAATCGGTTATCCGACAGTCGATCTGGAGACGCTGTACCTCGAGGGTGCGCGGCGGGTGATGGCCGAACGGGGGGTGGACGTGCGGCTGCGCACCCGGGCGGTGTCGGTCACCGTCACCGACGGTCGAGCCGACGGGGTGCAGGTGTCCGACGGTTCGACGATCGACGCCGACGCGGTGGTGCTCGCCGTGCCCTCCTGGAACCTGCGTTCGTTGCTGGACGAGGTGCCGGGTTCGGAGGATGCCCGACTGGCGGCCAAGCAACTCGAGCCGATCCCGATCATGAACGCCTACGTGCTGCTCGACCGTCCGTTGGAAACCGTCGCTCCCTGGGAGTCGTTGCTCGACAGCGATATCGGCTGGGTCTTCGACCGGGACCGCATGCACGGTCCGCGCGAAGACGGCAACCACCTCTACGCGCTGACCACCTGTGCCGCCTACGACCTGATGCCGCTGAAGAACCGCGAGGTGGCTGACCGCCTGGTGGAGGCGCTCAAAGCCAGCTATCCGGCCGCCCGGGACGCCCGGGTGCTGGACGTGACCGTGGTGCCGTGGCCCAAGGCCACCTTCTCCTCACGGGTCGGGATGTCCACCATCCGCCCGGGAAACCGCACCGCGCTGCCCAACCTCGCGCTGGCGGGGGACTGGACGCACAACGACTGGCCGACCACCATGGAGGGTGCGGCTCAAAGTGCTGCTCGGGCAGTCGATCTCGTTCATTCAGCGCTCACGCCCGGGAGGTGAGCGGTACCGGCCGTCGGCGATATGACAGGCTGAACCCCATGGCTCGACTGCAGGGACGACGGGTTGCCATCACCGGTGGCGCGCAGGGCATCGGACGGGCTATCGGTGAGGCGCTGATCGCCGCCGGCGCCCGGGTGGTGCTCGGCGATGTGCAGGAGGCCGCCGTGCAGGCGACCGCAACCGAACTCGGCAGCGCGGCAACGGGTTACCACCTCGACGTGATGGACGAGGCCGCGTTCGAGACGTTTCTGGATCGGGCGACCGAGCAGCTCGGCGGCCTCGACGTGTTGGTCAACAACGCGGGCATCATGCCGATCGGGCCGTTTCTGCAGGAGAGCCCCGGGGTCACCCGGCGAACCATCGAGATCGACGTCCTTGGTGTGCTGACCGGAACCCGGCTGGCGGGTACCCGCTTCGCGCAGCGCGGATCGGGCCACATCGTCAACATCGCGTCGGTGATGGGCACGCTGGCGTCGCCGAACGCGGCGACCTATTGTGCGGCCAAGTACGCGGTGGTCGGTTTCAGCGAGGCGCTGCGGCAGGAGTGGCGTGGCAGCGGGGTCAACATCTCGGCGATCTGCCCGGGCTTCGTGCGCACCGAGCTGATCGCGGGGATGGCCGCCCCGGGATTGCTGGAGCGGTTCCTGGTGATCGACCCGGAGGACGTCGCGACGGCCGTGGTCGACGAACTTCGCAAGGGCGCGTCCCGGACGGTGTTCGTCCCCAAGCTGGTCGGTCTGGTCTCCCGCGGAACGGCCTCGATGCCCAGCGCCATCGTCGACACGGCCTTCCGGCTGTCCGGCGGCAACAAGGTCACCTCGGGGTTGGATCGCCAAAAACGGGCGGCCTACCAGGCAAAACTCGAAGGGCGACCGGAGAAGGAGCAGGAATGAGCCGTATCGAATTGACCGGATTGCGCGGCGTGCCGGAGACAGCGCTCAGTGCGGCGCTGGTGGCGACGTTGCCGGACAACGCGGCGCCGGCCCCCTGGGAGTGTCGCTGCTCGGCGTTGCTGTGGCTGGGACGCGGAGGGCGCGCCGCAGCGGCGGCTCTGCCGCCGGCCATGGCCGGCAGCCCGGCGCTGGCCACGGTGGGAGCCTTCGTCCGTTACACCGACACCCCCGTCGGCGCGTACGACGAGGTGCTCGGCATGGTCGCCTCCCGCACCGGCCTGCGGCCGTGGGGCAACGTGGCCTTCATGTCGGTGGATTCGGAGTCCAGCCTGGTCGGGGGCCGCACCAACTGGGCGATGCCCAAGACGCTGGCCCGCTTCAAAGGCGAGCTGGCCGACGGCGAGCTCATCACCGGCGAGGGCAGCGACGAGGTGTCCTGGTCGGTCAGCGCCAAGCCGCGGGTGAAGGGTCCGGCGATACCTCTGAAGCTCAAGGCGTCGGCGCGCCAGCAGTTCGCCGACGGCCGGGTCGGTGACTCGGAGCTGATCTTCGCCGGCCGGGTACGGCCCGCGTTGGTGACGGTCGGCGTCTCCTCGGCCGGACCGCTACCGACCTGGCTGCGCCCCGGTCTGCATGCCGGCGTCTACATCCACGACGCCACCTTCACCCTCGGCGAGCCACGCTTCTAGTCGATCTCGCCGTACTCGTCGAACCAGTGCGCGAGTTTGCCGCGGCGGCTGACCGCGCGCAGCCGTGCTTCGGCGGCCGCCCTGGTCTTGCTGGTGGTGACGATCATCAGTTCGTCGCCGGCCGCGATCCGGGTATCGGGCTCCGGGACGAAGGTGTGGCCGTTGCGGATGATCAGTGTGATCACCGCCGGGTCGGGCAGGCGCAGCTCCAGGATGGTCACGTTGTGCAGCCGCGAGGGCCGCTGCACGGTCATGGTCAGCAGCTCGGCGTCCAGCATGTCCAGCGGGGCGGCCTCGACCTGGATTTCCCGGGTGGCCTCCCGCGAGATCAGACCCAGGATGCGGGCGATGGGGCGCAAGCTGGGACCCTGGATCAGGGTGAAGACCACGACCAGCACGAAGACAACGTTGAGTAGGCGCTGACTGCCCTGGACCCCGGCCACGATCGGGAACGTCGCCAGCACGATCGGCACGGCGCCGCGCAGCCCCGCCCAGGACAGGAAAACCTGGTCGCGCCACGGCACCCGGAACCAGACCAGCGACCCCACCACCGACAGCGGCCGCGCCACCAGCAGCAGCACCAGTCCGATGACGATCGCCGGCACCACGTCCACCGCCAGTTCACTGGGGTCCACCAGCAACCCGAGCAGCACGAACAGCCCGATCTGCGCCAGCCAGCCCACGCCTTCGGCGAACGACCGGGTCGCCGAGCGGTGCGGCAGTCCCGAGTTCGCCAACACCACGGCGGCCAGGTAGGCGGCGATGAATCCGCTGGCGTGGGCGTCGCCGGCGGCGGCGAATGCGACCATGCCCAGTCCGAACGTCGCGATCGGATACAGGCCCGATGCGGGCAGCGCGATGCGGCGCAGCCCCAAGGCCCCCAGGTAACCGACGACCACCCCGATCGCCGATCCGCCAAGCAGTTCATAGACCAGGTGGCTCAGCGCGCCCTCCGGTTCGAACACGAAGGGCACCACGCTGAACATCAGCACCAGGATCACGCCGGGCGCGTCGTTGAATCCCGACTCGGCTTCGAGCAGCCCGGCAATGCGCCGCGGCAGCGGCAGCACTCGCAGTACGGAGAACACCGCCGCGGCGTCGGTGGAGGACACGATGGCGCCGAGCAGCAGCGCCAGTTGCCAGTCGATGTCCAGCAGCAGATGCGCGCCCACCGCGGTCACCAGCGTGCTGATCACCACGCCGAGGCTGGCCAGGGTGCCCGCCGGCGCCAGTACCTTGCGGATGTCGCTGAATCTGGTGGTCAGACCGCCTTCGACCAGGATCACTGCCAGCGCCGCAGTCCCCACGTTGCGGGCCAGCACCACGTTGTCGAACTCCAGCCCCAACCCGTCCTCGCCGATCGCGACACCGACCAGCAGGTAGAGCAGCAGGCTGGGGAAGCCCACGACGGTGGCCACCCGGGTGCCGACAATGCTGGCCAGCAGCACCAGGCCGCCAACCGACACCGTCAGGTACAGCTGTTCCAGAGTCATTCTTTCCCGTTCAACACGACCGGCGCTTACCGCGGTTGGTACGACGAGGATGCCGATTCCGGCGTCATGTCAGTAAATCAGTCCGAGGCCGTTCGTCGCTCACCTCGCCGCGGGACGTGCTCACCCTCACGCCATACGCAAAGATGATTGCGTGACGACACGGAAACTGCGGATCGGTATTGCCGGGGCGGGCAATGTCGGCCGTTCGGTCGCACAGGAGCTGCTCGACGCCGGCCAGAAGGTCTTGCTGATCGAACGCCAGCGGCGGGCCTTCGAGCCGCACAAGGTCCCGGATGCGGACTGGCTGAACGCCGACGCCTGTGAAATGGCCTCGCTGGAGGAGGCGGGGGTGCACCTGTGCGACGTGGTGATCGCCGCCACCGGCGACGACAAAGCCAACCTGGTGGTGGGCCTGCTGGCCAAGTCCGAGTTCGGCGTGCCCCGGGTGGTGGCGCGGATCAACGACGTTCGCAACGAATGGCTGTTCGGCCAGGCCTGGGGGATCGACGTCGCGGTCTCGACGCCGGGCGCCATGGTCGCCGGCATCGAGGGTGCCATCGACGTCGGACACCTGGTGCGGCTGATGGGACTGCGGGAAGGCCGGACCGCCCTGACGAAGCTGACGTTGCCTGACGACAACCCCACCGTGGGCCAGCGGGTCGAGGAGCTGGACCTGCCGCACAACACCGCCCTGGTCACCGTGGTCCGCGGCGATCAGGTCATCGCACCCGGTCCTGACGACGTGCTGGAGGGGGGCGACGAATTGTTGTTCATCGCCGACAACGCCCGGGAACGTGCCCTGTGGGCCGCCGTCAACAGGATCAAGCCGTCACCGCGGATGCCGATGCGTCACGACGCCTGGTGAGGACCCCCGATGTCCGTTGCCGCGCTGCGTGAGATGTTCGAGCGCATGGTCGTCGCCAAGAACGCCGACCTGGTCGAGCGCTACTATCACCCCGACTTCGTGATGTGCTCGGACGGGATGACCCAGGGTTACGCCGAGTTCCACGAAAGCCACCGGCACCTCTACCAGACCGCCATCAGCTACGCGGTCGAGTATGACGAGCAAGCCTGGGTGGAAGCGCCCGACCGGGTCGCCGGCCGGGTGTGGATCACCACATCGCGTCCGGGCGAGCGGCCGACCCGCATCGAGGTGGTGCTGATCGCGGCCTATCTCGACGGGCGCATCCACCGGGTCTGGGAGACCACCTGGCCGAGCTGGCGTGGCGTCGCCGCGCTGGAAGGGTACTGAGCGTCCGTGGATACCGAGCGCGCCGTCGTGCGCCGGTTGCTCGACGACGTCGGCCTGGCCGCCATCATCGACGTCCACACCCATTTCATGCCGAAGCGGGTGCTCGACAAAGTGTGGGCGTACTTCGACGGAGTCGGCCCGTTGACCGGCCGGCCGTGGCCGGTCGCCTATCGCCTCGACGAGCAAGCGCGGGTGGCGACGTTGCGGGACTTCGGGGTAGCGGCGTTCTCCTCGCTGGTGTACCCGCACAAGCCGGACATGGCCGCGTGGCTCAACGCCTGGTCGGCCCAATTCGCCGCCATCACACCGGATTGCCTGCACACCGCGACTTTCTACCCCGAACCCACCGCCGCCGAGTACGTGACACGCGCGATCGGTGACGGAGCGCGGGTGTTCAAGGCCCATGTGCAGGTCGGTGACTATGCGCCGACCGATCCGCTGTTGGCGCCGGTCTGGGCGGCGTTGGAGCAAGCGGGGATCCCGACGGTGATCCACGCCGGATCCGGCCCGGCGCCAGGCACTTTCACCGGTCCGGGCCCGGTGGCCGAGGTGTTGGAGCGCCACCCGTCGTTGCGGTTGATCATCGCCCACCTGGGCATGCCCGAATATCGGGAGTTCCTTGACCTTGCCCAGCGGTTCTCCGGGGTCTATCTCGACACGACGATGGTGTTCACCGACTTCACCGAGCAGCTGCACCCGTTTCCGCGCCGGGAGCTGCCACGGCTGGAGGAACTGGGCGACAAGGTGCTCTTCGGTAGCGATTTTCCCAACATCCCCTACCCGTACCACCACTCCATCGAGTCGATCACCAGGCTGGGTCTGGGTGACCAGTGGTGCCGAAAAGTGCTGCACGACAATGCGTTCGAACTGTTCAGCTGAGTGTTCAGCCCAGCCGGCGCAGCAATTCGGTGGCCGCCCGGCGCCCGCTTTGCAGCGCCCCGTGCACCGTGCCGGGGTTGTCCACCCCGATCGCCTCACCGGCCAGGTAGAGCCGGTCGCTGACGGGCTCCTGCAGTCGGCGGCGGTCATCGGGCCCGGACCCGGGTGCGTGGTAGGAGTATGAACCCAGGGCGTAGGGATCACGCGTCCAACCTGAGCAGCGGACCTCGGTCACGTCGGCGCCGAACAGCCGACGTCCGATGGGCATCGCGCCGGCCAGCAACTCGGTGGGGGAGGCGGACTCCACCCGGCGGCCGCGCTCACCTGGGTTGAAGGCCAACACCACCGGGCCGGCGCTGGCCGGCAGCGTGAACCACTGCGCCCACATCCCCTGCTCGGAACCCAGATACTGAAAGAAGGCGTTCTCCTGATCCCAATTGCGTTGTGAGAAAAGGAAATAGCTCTTGGACAAGACGCCGAATCCCAAGGCGCTCACCGCGTGGGCGTGTCCGTCGGGCAGGGGCGGCTCGAAGGTGATGCTCCCGGCTTTCAGGACGCCGAGCGGAACGGTGACGATGGCGGCCGGCCCCTCGAACGTCTGGCCGGCGGCATGTATCGTCACCGAATTACCCTGTCGGGTAACAGATTTCACTGGTGACCGCAAGGTGATGTGGAGTCCGTCGGCCAGTTGCCGGGGCAGGGCGTCGTAGCCGCTGGTGATCACCGACTGCGGACCGCGTGTGTAACTGCCCAGGTCGAACGTCGCCGCCGAGAGCTGGTCGGCGTCGGCGGCGTACTCGTCTTCGATGTCGGTGGTGACGTAGTAGGCCAACTCGGCGCGCTCGACGTCGGAGAGTCCGTGGGCCGCAGTGCTGATCGCGGCACCCAGGCTGCCCCCGTCGGCGTCGTCGCGGGCGTCGGAGACCAGCGTGCGCCAGGTCGTCGCGTCGTACGTCAACGGCGGCAATCGGGGATCGATGGTCAGCTTCGAAGCGTGGTCGTAGTCGGTCGGCACGACGTGCGCGTGGGCCTGCTGGGCCAGTTCAACCAACGGGTTGTTGGTGGTCCCGTGGATCCACGAAGCCCCCATTTCCAGCGGCACACGCCAGTCGCGAATGGTGCTGACCCGCCCGCCGATCCGGTTACGGGCTTCGATGACCCGGACCGGCCGGCCGGCGTCTTGCAGGGTGCGCGCCGCAGCCAGGCCGGCCATCCCGGCGCCGACGACCAGCACTGACTTGGAGTCGGGGGAAGTCGGGTGCCGATGCGGCGCGCAACCCGCCGCTACCAGCGCCGTCGCCGCCAAGAACTCCCGCCGGGACATCCGGGACACGACTGTGAGGGTCTCACGCCGTTACCCGATTGTGTTCTGCGAATGTGACAGAGCGCACATTACGGTCAGGTAAACTCGCCAGGACCGGAGGGCGGCAACGGTGCCGCCGCCAAGGGGGGAGCTGCGATGAGTGCTCGAAGGAACACCCAGTCCGTAGCTGATGCGATGCCGCCGGGCCGTCCCCTGACGGTCCGCGCGGCAGACGGAACCCGGTTGCACGCTGAGGTGTTCGGGCCCGAGGACGGCTATCCGATCGTGCTGACGCACGGATTCGTGTGTGCCATCCGCGCCTGGACTTACCAGATCGCCGACCTGGCGGGCGAATACCGTGTGATCGCCTTCGACCACCGCGGTCACGGCCGCAGCGGCGTGCCCCGCCGCGGCGGGTACAGCCTCAAACACCTGGCGTCCGACCTCGACTGCGTGCTGGAAGCAACCCTGGCTCCGCACGAGCGTGCGTTGATCGCCGGGCACTCGATGGGTGGTATGACCATTCAGGCGTGGTCGCAGCGGTACCGCCACAAGGTCACCCGGCGTGCCGACGCCGTCGCGCTGATCAATACGGCCAGCGGTGATCTGTTGTCCAAGATCAGGTTGCTGTCGGTGCCTGCGGGTCTCTCACCTGCCCGGGTGATCGCCGGCCGGACGCTGATCAACGCCATCGGCGGCTTGCCGCTGCCGAATGCGGTCCGGATTCCCAGCCAATACATGGTCGCGATGATGGCCACCGGCGCCGACGCCGACCCCGGGATCGTCAAGCTGGTCTACGAACTGTTCGCCCAGACCACGCCCGCCGGTCGCGGCGGCTGCGCGCGAATGCTCATGCACGAGATGGGTTCTCGCCACCTCAGCCTGGACGGCCTGACGGTGCCGACGCTGGTCGTCGGCAGCAAGCGGGACCGGTTGACGCCGATCAGCCAGTCCCGGTTGCTCGCGGCCACCGCTCCGAATGTCGTCGGTCTCGTGGAACTGCCCGGCGGTCACTGCTCGATGCTCGAACAGCCCGACGAGTTGAACCGGCAGTTGCGCGGACTCGCCGAATCGGTGCGGGCGCGGCACGATCGAATTCGACTGATCAGCTCATAACAGCGCGGCGACCGCTGCGGCGGCCCGCTGGCCGGAGCTGACGGCGCCGTCGAAGTATCCGGTCCATGCGTCGGCGGTCTCGGTACCGGCCCAGTGAATGGGGCCGACCGGCTCCCGCAGCAACCGGCCGTACTTCGTCCACGACCCCGGCGGCACCGCGGCGGTAGGACCCCCTGGAGCGAATTCTTCTGTGCCCCAACGGTAGTCGGCATAGTCCAGCGGCTTGAGCGCTTCGTCGCCGTAGAGCGAGGCGAAGCAGCGCAGGGTGTCGCGGCGGCGCTGGTCGGTGGTCAGGGAGTCGAAGGCGCGGGCGTCGACGAAACCCATCAGAATGCCCGGTCCGTCTTCGTGCGGGCTGACGTCGAATGTGATGAACACCGGACCCGTGTCGAGCAGCGCTGAGCCGGAGAAACCCTGCGCCCGCCAGAATGGCGTCTCATACGCTGCATAAGCCTTGCTCAGGCGGCCCTGCGGCCAGTGCTGGGCGAGTTCGGCGTAGTCGGGCGGCAGCGGCGGGGTGAATTCGATGTGGTGGCGGTGCGCCGGCGGGATCGCCACGATGACGAAACCGGCCTCGGCCTGGCCCTGATCGGAGGTGACGGTGACCCCCGACCCGTGTCGTTCGATGCGCCGGACGGGTGCGTCCAGGACGACGCGCGAGCCCAATTCGGCCGCTGCGAATTCCGCGACCTGCTGGGTGCCGCCGGGAAACCGGTCCTGCTGCGCACCGTTCTCGGTGTCGAGCAGCCGGTTCAGTCCGCCGGCGGCCCGCACGTACCGGGTGGCGTGCAGCATCGAGACGTCGTCGGGTTCGCACCCCCAGGTCACCCGGGACATGATCGCCATCAGGTCGCGCGAAGATTCGGTGGCGTGCACCATGCGCAACCATTGGCCCAGGGACACGCTGTCCAGTTGGCGTGCCCGCTTGGCCTCCCACGGCCGGGAAACCGGGACGGTACGGGAAAGTCTCCCGAACTGCCATTGCAGGCGGCCGATGTCGAGCAGGCCGAGCAACGACAGTCGCGGGATGGTGCCGCTGTAGGCGCGCGCTGCGCCGCGCCAGTGGATGACGTTCTTGCCTTCGTGGAAGGTCGGGATGGTCGGCAGCCCGAGTTCGGCGACCAATCCCAGCACCGCGTCCTGGGTGGGGCCGACGAACGAGCCGCCCATATCGACGGGCAGACCCGCGACGTTGCCGGTGAAGGAGCGGCCCCCGACACGGTCTCTGCCTTCGAATACCAGCACATCGTGGCCCTGCTGGGTCAGGTCACGGGCAGCAGCCAGTCCGGCAAAGCCGGCGCCCACCACCACAACGTCGACATTCCACGGTGGGTTTGTCACGTTGTCCAGTGAACCGCACGCTAGGGGGCAACCGTCAACCAGTCGGCGAATCCCGACGGGTCATGGCGTCCGAGCGCGCCGTGCTCGTAGAGGCCCCACCCTTCCACCGGATCTCCGTCACCGTCGCGGCACACCGCGCGCCCGACGTGGTCGATGACACCGAAACCGGACCGGGCGATGATGGCGGGGTCGGTCATGTCGTAGGTCAGTCGCTCGACGAACTTCTCGCCTTTCCACGTCCCGTGCAGCCAGTCCGAGTCGCCCCCGTAGCCGCCGCCGACGTGGATCGGGACCGGGAGTTTGGACTCCACGTCGACGTGGACCGGGGTGCCGTCCGGGGCGGTCGCGTCGATGGAGGCGCCAGTCGGGATCCGGGTGCCGGAGCGGTAGTGAATTTTCACCCGCGGCCAGCCCAGCTGCTCGACCCGCCCGTCGCGCCATACCCGGGTGCAGTCGTTGAGCGAACGGAACCCGTTGGGCTCCTCCTGGATGATCAGCACGATCGCGAAGTCCTCGAACGCGATCGGAACGTAGAGCCACCACATGCCTTCGAACGGCGGGTCGGCCGGGCGCCCCGCCGGTTCGGCCTCGCCGATCGGCCGGATACCCCAGGACCGGTCTCGGCTGCCGATCCACACCGAGGGGTCGACGGTGATCTCGTCGCCGTCGATCGACAGCTGTCCGCTCCAACTGCCCAGCTGGGCGAAGCGCTGTGCGTTGAGCGTGACGCGGTTACCCGTCCGCAGAATGTGCGGCTGCTCCTGTACGACGTCGAATAGGCCTTCCCAGGTGAGATCGGCTGCGACGCCTTCGGTTTCGTCGAGCACGATCCGGATCTTGCGCAGCGGTTCGACGACCTCTACCCGGTAGCCGTTGACATGCTGATGCAGCCTGTCCTGGTCGATGGCGTCGGACACGTGCACCGCCGTCTGGATGTCGCCGCGCCGGATGAGCAGGAACGCGTCTTTGACACCGAGGTTGGGGTAGTAGCCGATGCCGGTGATCACGAAGATGTCACCGGTCCGGTCGTGGGCGTTGAAGTAGGAGCGATCGTAGAAGTTGCGGTCCGAGGAGCCCGGCCAGGCGATCGGCTGGGGAATCTGGTGTACCGGGTACTCGTCGAGCGGGCCGAGCATCAGTTGTCCTCTCCGATAAGGCGTTTCATCAATCCGGCGTGGTAGAACAGCGATTCGACATCATCGGGCTTTTCGGCCTCGCCGAAGTGAATGCGCCGGGCTCCGGTGCGCATGAAGACACAGGCCCACATGATGCCGGAATACACGTAGAACCAGTGCAGGTCGTCGAGGTGTACGCCGGTGAGCCGACCATAGGTGTCGCGGACGTCTTCCTCGCGCATCACCTGCGGTAGTCCCGGCAGCGTGGCCAGGCCGGCGAGTTCCTCGAAAACCTTGTGCGCGAAGATCATCCAGGCGACATCCAGTTCCCGCGGGCCCAGCGTCACCATCTCCCAGTCCAGCACCGCCACCGGAGTGAAGTCCCGGTACAAGACGTTGCCCACCCGGGCGTCGCCCCACAGCAAGACAGGCTCACGCGTGTCGGCCTGTTCCGGCCAATTGTCTTGCAGCCATTCGAAACTGCGCTCCACCAAGGGCGAGCGGCCGATATCGGGGACAGCGAACTCATACCAGGACCTGACCCAGCTGAAATGTTTGCGCAGAGCGGTATCGCCGGTGAGACCCTCCGTCAGGAAGCCAAACGTCTTGTCCGCCTCCGGGATCGAGTGCAGCGTTGCCAGAATCCCGACCGACGCATCCTGCAGTTTGCGTTGCTGCTCGGCCGGCGCGTCAGCGAACCAGTTGCCGCCGAACGTGTAAGGCATGACGTCGGGCGGCACCTCGCCCTCGACGTAGTCCATCAGGAAGAAGGGTGCTCCCAACACCTCCCCGGTGTTCTCGATCCAGCGCATCCGCGGAACCGGGACGTCGGTCAGTTCGCCGACTTTGCGGATCACGTCGAATTGGTGGTCGAGGCGATAGGTCGGAAACACCGGGACGTCTTGGTTGGTGGGTGCGACCCGGGCCACCAGCTTCTGCTCTTGGTCCGCCCATCGCGCGGTCAAGATGATGGTCTCCGAGGACATGCCGGTGGAGTCGACACCGCTCTCCACGGTGATGTCCGGTGCCACCGGCAACACGGTCGACAGCCACTGCGAGATCAGTTGCGGGACGGTGGTGGTGTCGCGGCTCGAGCGTTGCATGCGGCCGACATCTTCGACCGCCGGTTCATTGGCCACGAGGCTTCCTTCGCGAGATAATTACGATACGGTAGGTAGCGTTATGAAAGCAGACCTGCCATCCCTTGACAAGGCCTCGGGCGCCGGGCGGCCGCGCGATCCGCGCATCGACTCGGCCATCTTGTCGGCGACCTCGGAACTGCTTGTGCAGATCGGGTATTCGAATCTGAGCCTGGCCGCGGTCGCCGAACGGGCGGGAACCACTAAGTCGGCACTGTACCGAAGGTGGTCGAGCAAGGCCGAGCTGGTTCACGAGGCTGCCTTTCCGGTTGCGCCGACTGCCCTGGAAACGCCGGCGGGGGACTTCGCCGCCGACATTCGGATGATGTTCGAAGCCACGCGCGACATCTTCACCACACCCGTGGTGCGCGCTGCGCTGCCCGGGCTCATGGCGGACATGACCGCGGACCCGGAACTCAACGCACGGGTGATGGCCCGGTTCGCCGGCCTTTTCGAGGCGGTCCGGGTGCGACTGCGCGAGGCCATCGAACGCGGCGAAGCCCATCCCGACGTCGATCCGGGCCGGCTCATCGAGTTGATAGGGGGAGCCACCATGCTGAGGGTGCTGCTGTATCCGGAGTTGGACGACGCCTGGGTCGACCAGACCACCGCCATCGTCGTGCACGGGGTCAACCGGTGACCGCGATCGTCACGGGTGCCAGTCGCGGGCTGGGACGGGCGATCGCGCTGGCGCTGGCCGCCGACGGCGCCCCGGTGGCCGTCGTCGGGCGCACCGAGGCGGTTTGGGACGAGCGGCTGCCCGGCACCATCGGCGAGACGGTGGCCGAGATCGAATCGGCCGGGGGCCGGGCGGTGGCGGTGCGGGCCGATCTGACCGACCGTGACGACATCGGCCGGGTGGTCGCCGAGGCGCGGGACGCCCTCGGGCCCATCACGACCCTGATCAATAACGCCGCCTTCACCGCTCCCGGCCGGCCGGGAGCGCAGCGTCGCGCCAAAGCGGCCAACACAGCGCCCAAGCCCGATTGGCCGGGCTTCGTCAGTGTTCCGCTGGCTGCCTATCGCCGGCACTTCGAGATCTCGATCTTCGCCGCATACGAACTCATGCAACTGGTCTGCCCGGACATGATCGAGGCTGGCGGCGGATCGATCGTCAACATCACCTCGATCGCCTCGCGGCTGCCCGGCGACGGACCCTACGCCGACCGCGGCGCCGGGGTGCTGCCGGGATATGGCGGCTCCAAAGCCGCCCTCGAACACCTGACCCAGTGCGCGGCGTTCGACCTGGCCGACTACCACATTGCGGTCAACACCCTGGCGCCGTCCAAGCCGATCATGACGCCGGGGCTGTCTTATTACGCGCGCGGTTTCGACGACGTGAGTTCCGCCGAGGAATTCGCCCAGGCCGCTGTGCAACTGACGCACGTCGACCCCGGCGAGGTCACCGGCCGCACCATCGGTCACCACCAGGTGCTCGATGGCAGCTTCACACCGTTCACAGTCTGAATCCACGTCAGGCGGCATGTCGGTCGATCAGCGTGATCTTGACAGCTGCTTCGATTTCGCTGAGCTCGATTCGTGGGCGGCCGACCGGCGGCGGGGCGGTGGATTGGTAGCGGGCACCGGTGGGGGTGGTGTAAGTGGCGGTGTGGGTACCGGTGTCGGTGCTGGTTTCGACGCTCCAGCCAGGTGCTTCCTTGGCGTAGTTGCAGTGTTCGCAGGTGCCCAGGCCGTTATGCGCGGTGGTGGGTCCGCCGCAGTGATGGGGTTGGGCGTGGTCGCGGTGGCGGATGGGGGCGTCGCAGTAGGGGGTGCGGCAGGTTTGGTCGCGTAGCCCGATGAAGTGGGCCAGCCCGCGGGGGAAGGTGCGGGAGCGGGACTCCATGGCGAGCAGGGCACCGGTTTTGGGGTGGGTGTAGAGGCGGCGCAAGGCGGCCCGCGAGCGGGCGTCGGCCAGGGCGCTGCCGATCAGATTGCGGGCAACCGCGGCGGGGATGGGTCCGTAGCCGTCGAGTACGGCTGGTTCGTTGCCGTCGCCGAGCAGTGTCTCGTCGGAGATGACCACATTGACGTCGACAGGGGCAGGTACGTCGGCGGGGGTGCCGGTAATGCGTTCGATCAGGGTGTCGGCCATGACTTGGCCGCGGGAGCGGCCGTCGAACGTGGTGTCGGCGGCGCGGCGCAGCGCAGCGTAGACGCCGACACCTTTGGCCACCGGAAGCAGGGCGCTGACCCAGGTCATGGTGTCGGGAGCGGGCCGGATGGTCACGGTGCGCTCATGCTCGGCTTTCGCGGCGCGCTCGACGACGGCATGCGGGTCGAGACGGTAGGCGATGGCCTTGGCCGCTGCGGTCACCCGTTGATCACCCATCCCGTGCAGTGCCGTGACATCTGCACACAGTTCGCGGTCCAGCGTTTGGCGGTCCTGAAGGTCCAGGCAGGCTGATTCGCGCACGATCAGGGTGGCGCGCCACTCGGACAACGCACCGGATTCCAGTGCGGCCAGGGTGTGCGGCATTTCGTGGACCAGGGCGTTGGCGAAGCCGAGGTGGCGGCCGCCGCGGGCGGGGGAATCGTGCCGGGCCAGGGCGATCTCGCTGGCCAGTCCGCGTCCCTGTTTGCGGGCGGGTACTCCGGTGGCGGCTTCGGCGCTGCACCGCACCACAGCCAGGGCGGCGGTGGCGCGGGCCTGTTCGGCGGCTGCGACGCTCTTGGCGTGTTCGCAGGCGGTGATCCGGGCGATCAGTTCAGCTTCCATGGCCCGTTGAGCAGCGGGAATATCGTGCGACTCGAACATATGTTCGACTATACCCCGTATTGCTGGCCGGTGCTCTGGCACGGTCGCGAGTTGTGGAGCACCACCGTTCTGGACCGCGGCACGCCGCCACGGCTAGCCTTCGGCTATGGGGCGAGTCGACAAGCCCACCGCACGCGTTGTCCTGATGATCGCCCTGCTGATCGTGGTCGCCGCGGCTTTGCGCGGTTACCTACCCGCTCATCACGGTTCCAGCGTGCGGGAATCGGGCGGCAGTCCGGCGGCACTGATGTTCCTGACCGCGGCGCTCGCGGGCACGCTCGTGCTGGTGGCGTTTTCGATCGTCGCCCGGCTACGCGACCCGCGTGCCGCAGCGCCCAGTGCCGGTGAGTTGTCCCAATTGCTTGGCCGTGGCAGTGCTCGACCTAGTTGGCGCGTCGTCCTGATCGGACTGGGGGTGATCGTCGCGTGGCTGTTGACCGCAATCCTGCTCTCCCGGCTGTTCGTCCCACCTGATCTGGGACTCGATGCGGCGCAACAGAACTCGACCACAACGCCGTCAACCGGTTCGGGCACCGGACAGCCACCGAAACAACCGCCGCAGCACAAAGACTCCACCGACACGCTCGGAATCCTGCTCGCGAGTGCGCCTGTGCTGCTGATGTTGTTCATCGGCGGTGCCATCGCGTCGCGACGTCGACGACCCACGCCGACCACGAAAACCACCCGCGATGGTGACAGCGATGCGCCGCCGCCCCAGACCGCGTCCGAAACGCTGGTGCGCGCAGCCGAAGTCGGTCTCGCCGAAATGACCGACCTTAGCCGCGAACCCCGCGAGGCGATCATCGCGTGCTACGCAGCGATGGAACGTGAGCTGGCCAACGTCCCCGGCGCGGTCCCCCAGGATTTCGACACGCCGACCGAAGTGCTGGCCCGCGCCGTCGAACACCATGCGCTGCATGCCGAAAACGCCGTCCAGCTGGTCAATTTGTTCGAGGAAGCGCGGTTCAGCCCCCACGTGATGAACGAGGTCCACCGGGAGACCGCGGTTCGTGTGCTCGAACTCGTCCTCGAAGAAATCACACCGCGGTCAGGTGCGCGACCATGAAAAAGCTTATCGTGCTTGGCATTTTGCTCATCCTCGGCACCGAGGCCCTGGCGCTGATCCTGCAGGACCGGCGGTTCGTGCTCGCCGCGGCCGGGGTGGGTCTGGCTTTGGTGCTGCTCAATGTTCGCCGTGTCCTGGGACACCCGAACGAATCGGTCGCCGAACCGGACTCCGACGATCCCGGCGAGGGATTGCGCCGTTGGCTGGCCACGACCGAGACCACGATCCGATGGTCGGAATCGACCCGCGCGGACTGGGATCGTCACTTGCGCCCGATGTTGGCGCGGCGCTACCAGATGGCCACCGGCCAACGGCAGGCGAAGGATCCGGCGGCTTACAACGCGACCGGCGAGATGCTGTTCGGAGCTCAGCTATGGGAATGGGTTAATCCAAATAACGTCGGGAATACCGATAGCCACCGGCAATCGGGTCCCGGACGGGCGGCGCTGGAAGAGATTCTGCGAAAGTTGGAACAGGTATGACGATGCCGGCCGAGAAGACCACCGCCAATTGTGAAGCAGTACTAGATGAAATCGAACGCGTCGTGGTCGGGAAACGTTCGGCTCTGACGCTGATCTTGACCGCCGTCCTCGCGGGCGGCCATGTGCTGATCGAAGACCTGCCCGGTCTCGGCAAGACTCTGATCGCACGTTCGTTCGCCTCGGCACTGGGACTGGAATTCACCCGGGTGCAATTCACTCCGGACCTGCTGCCGGCCGATCTGCTCGGTTCGACGATCTATGACATGCAGTCCGGCCGTTTCGATTTCCGGCGCGGACCGATCTTCACCAACCTCCTGCTCGCCGACGAGATCAACCGCACGCCGCCCAAGACGCAGGCCGCCCTGCTCGAGGCGATGGCCGAGGGTCAGGTCAGCATCGACGGTCAAACCCACCGCCTGCCAACGCCGTTCATCGTCCTGGCTACCGACAATCCGATCGAGTACGAAGGCACCTATCCGCTGCCGGAGGCACAACTGGACCGGTTCGCGATCCGCCTGGAACTGCGCTATCTGTCCGAGCAGGACGAGGCGGCGATGCTGCGCCGACGGCTGGACCGTGGCTCGGCCCAACCGACGGTGAACCAGGTTGTCGACGCGCACGATCTGCTGACGATGCGCGAATCGGTCGAGCAGGTCACGGTGCACGAGGATGTCCTGCACTATGTGGTGTCGCTGGCCACCGCCACCCGACATCATCCGCAGGTTGCGGTCGGGGCCAGTCCGCGTGCGGAACTCGACCTCGTTCAACTCGCGCGCGCCCGGGCGCTGTTGCTCGGCCGCGACTTCGTGATTCCCGAGGACGTGAAGGCGCTTGCCACAGCCGCTGTCGCACACCGTATTACGTTGCGACCCGAGATGTGGGTGCGCAAGATCCAGGGTGCTGACGTGGTCGGGGAATTGTTGCGACGCCTGCCTGTGCCGCGGGCTAACGGCGGATCGGCGTGATCCAGACTCGGGAAGTCGAGTTGCGCTGGCGCGCATCGCCATTGACGCTGGCAATCGCCACCTGTGCGGGCGTCGCGCTGGTCGCTGCGGTCATCAGTGGACGCTGGCAGCTCATCGCCTTCGCCGCGCCGCTGCTCGGGGTCTTGTGCTCGCTGGGTTGGCAACACCCAGTCCCGACCGTGCAGGTGCATGGTGAGCCAGATGCCCAGCGATGTTTCGAGCTCGAAGAGGCACGGATAAAGGTCTGGACAACAACGGATTCCGTGGAGGCGACGGTCGAGCTGGCGGTATCCGCGCTTCCCGGCATGGAACTCGAGGTTGCGGATGCCGGTGAGGGAAAAGCGGTGACCGCGGTGGCGCAACGTTGGGGCCGCTATCCGATCACGGCCCGCGTCGACGTCCTCGCCCGCGGCGGTCTGGTGCAGGGCAAGGGGACCGCCGATGTATCCAACGTCATCGTATTCCCTTTGACGCCACCACAGTCCACGTCCATTCCGCAGACCGAGTTGCTCGACCGGTTGGGTGCCCACCTGACCCGGCACATCGGCCCGGGTGTCGAATATGCCGATATTCGGCCCTACGTCCCCGGCGACCAACTGCGCGCGGTGAACTGGGCGGTGAGCGCGCGGCGGGGACGATTGCACGTCACGCAACGGCTGACCGACCGCGCGGCCGACGTGGTGGTGCTGATCGACACGTACCGTCAGCCCGCGGGTCCGGCGACCGCCGCCACCGAACGCGTAGTGCGGGGCGCCGCGCAGGTGGTACAAACCGCGTTGCGCAACGGAGATCGCGCCGGCATCGTCGCGCTGGGCGGCAACCGGCCGCGCTGGCTGGGCGCCGACATCGGCCAACGTCAGTTCTACCGGGTGCTCGACACCGTGCTGGGTGCCGGCGAGCAGTTCGACAATGCCACCGGCACGCTGGCACCTCGTGCCGCGGTACCGGCGGGTGCGATCGTCTTTGCGTTCTCCACCCTGCTCGACACCGAATTCGCCCTGGCACTGATCGACTTGCGCAGGCGCGGCCATGTGGTGGTAGCTGTCGACGTCCTCGACAACTCCCCATTCGAAGGCGAGCATGATCCGCTGATCATCCGTATGTGGACGTTGCAACGGTCTGCCATGTACCGCGACATGGCGACGGTGGGCGTGGATGTGCTGTCCTGGCCGGGGGATCGCTCACTGGAACATTCGCTGGGTGGACTGCCGGACCGCCGGCGTCGGGTCCGGGGACAGGGCAGGCGTTGAGATGCCGACAGTTCTTGGGCTGCTGATGGTTGGACTGGCCGCCATCGACACGCACGGGCCTGCGTTGGCATTTCCGGCGATCGCGGTGCTGGCGGTGGGAGCGGGACTCGTCATACGCGCCGCGGCAACGGTTGCCGTGTTGTCGGCGGTCGCGGCGATCGTCGTCGCGGATAGCTCACCGGTACTTGCTGCGCTGTCCGGGCTCTGCGCGGTGGGCTACCTGACGAGCCGACACCTCGCTCAATCCTGGACGACGGTTGTTGGTGCTGTGGGGTTTACCTTCGTCGGGTTGGTTGCGACGTCGTTCCCGCTGCAGGTGCCGTGGCTGCCGCTGTTGGCCCCGTTCGCGGTGGTGGCCATTTATGTACTGGCCACCCGGCCCTTTCTGAATTGATCGGAGCGCGTGTTCCGTTCAGGCGAGTCGCTATTGCATGAGGTTTGTGCATTTGCCGGATAGCCACGAGGAAAAGTCATACAGTGTGTGTCCGGTGGGTCGGTTGCGGCCTGTGACTCAACGAAGGGGAGCGTCTGATGAGTTTCTTCGGACTACCGCCGGAAATCAACTCCGTGCGGCTACTTTCCGGCGCAGGCCCGGCTCCGCTATTGCAGGCAGCGGCGGCCTGGAATGGTTTGGCCGACGAATTGTCGACGGCGGCGCAGTCGTTCTCGTCGGTGACGTCTGGGTTGGCGGCTCAAGCGTGGCAGGGCGCCGCGGCGGAGGCGATGGCGGCTGCGGCGGCGCCGTATGCGGCGTGGTTGAGTGCGGCGGCGGCGCGGGCGGTGGGCGCCGCCGGATCGGCGCAGGCGGCGGTGAGTGCGTTCGAGGCGGCGCGGGCCGCGACCATACACCCCCTGGCGGTGGCAGCGAACCGAAATGCGTTCGTGCAGTTGGTGATGTCGAATATCTTCGGCCAGAATGCGCCGGCTATCGCGGCCGCCGAGAGTATCTACGAGGAGTTCTGGGCTGCCGACGTGGCGGCAATGGTCGGCTACTACAGCGGGGCATCGGCGGCTGTGTCTGCGCTCGCGTCGTGGGGTTCGTCGTTGGCTGGATTGACTGGCCTCGGCCAGGTGGCGGCGAGCGCGGCGGCGGCCACGATCCCGGAGTTCAACACCGGTCTGGGAAATATCGGGTCCTGGAACCTCGGCGGCGGCAATATCGGTGACTTCAACCTGGGCGGCGGTAACTCCGGGAATGCGAATGTCGGTAGCGGGAACACCGGTGCCACGAACTTCGGCTTCGGAAATCTCGGTTACAGCAATTTCGGATTTGGGAACATCGGTTCCACCAATTTGGGACTCGGCAATTCCGGTAACGTGAATATCGGGCTCGGCAACAGAGGTAGCGGCAACTTCGGTCTGGGCAACCTCGGCAGTGGGAATCTGGGTTTCGGAAACACCTTCCATCCGTCCACCTTCGTCGGTGGCACGAACTTCGGCAGTGGCAACGCTGGCGCCTTCAATCTGGGCAGCGGCAACCTCGGCTTGCACAACGTCGGCTTCGGAAACAACGGCAATTTCAACTTCGGTTTCGGCAACTCCGGCAATAACAATATCGGCTTCGGTCTCACCGGCGACAATCAGTTCGGTATCGGCGCGTTGAACTCCGGCCTCGGGAACATCGGTTTCGGGAACTCAGGTAACAACAACATCGGGTTCTTCAACTCCGGCGACGGGAACGTCGGCCTCTTCAACTCCGGAAACGGAAACTTTGGGTTCTCGAATGGCGGAAGCACCAACACCGGGTTCTGGAACGCGGCAAGCACGAACACCGGCTTCGGCAACGCGGGCAGCCTCAACATGGGCTTCGGCAATGCCGGTAGCTCCAATTTTGGATCGGCGAATGCCGGTTTCGATAATGCCGGGTCCGGCAATTCGGGATTCAACAACTCCGGATTCTTCAATTCCGGGCAGTACAACACGGGCTTCTCGAATTCGGGTTCAATCAATACCGGAATCTGCAACGCAGGCGACACCAACACGGGTCTGCTCAATTCAGGCGACTTCAACACCGGAATCGGTGGTTCCACGACGCCGCTCGGGGCGACCTCGTCTGGGATCGGCAATACCGGCACCGGCAGCTCCGGGTTCTACAACTCGGCGAATAACTCCTCCGGCTTCAACAATTCCGACCCCATCATGGGGTGGGGTCAAGTGTCTGGCTTCAACAACAGCAACGCCTACACGTCGGGTTTCAACAACTCGGGCTTTGCCAGCGTAGGGATTGGCAATACGGGTGACTCCGGCGTCGGCTTCTTCAACTCCGCGCTGTTCGCATCAGGCATCGGCATCAGCGGTAACAACAGTTCGGGAGTCGGCAACGCGGGCCAGTTCAGCGCCGGCCTCTTCAACCAAGGCGACAACCAGTCCGGCATCTTCGGCCCCGCCGCCACCCCGGCGTTCCTGCTCGACCTGGGCCCCTTGGCTCCGATCGTCGGCACAGTGTCTGCGCCAGCGGCAATCACATTCCCGGATATCAACACCGGCCTGGGCAACATCGGTGCCTGGAACCTCGGCGGCGGCAACTTCGGCGACCTGAACCTGGGCAGCGGCAATGCCGGAAACGTGAACTTCGGTGGCGGCAACGTCGGCAACCTGAATATCGGCAGCGGAAACGAGGGCTTCTTCAACCTGGGCAGTGGCAACCTCGGACACACCAACCTCGGCAGCGGAAACATCGGCAGCCTCAACCTGGGCAGCGGCAACTTCGGCAACAGCAACTTCGGGTTGGGTAACAGCGGCGACGGGAACCTGGGTGGTGGCAACATCGGTGACCGCAACGTCGGCAGCGGCAATCTCGGTTGGTTCAATCTCGGTAGCGGCAACAATGGCTGGAACAACGTCGGGTTCGGCAACAACGGTAGCTACAACTTCGGATTCGGCAACAGCGGTAACAACAACATCGGATTCGGACTCAGCGGCGACAACCAATTCGGCATCGGTGCTCTGAACGGTGGCATCGGAAACCTCGGTTTCGGGAATTCCGGCAACAACAACATCGGGTTCTTCAACTCCGGCAACGGAAACGTCGGGTTCTTCAACTCCGGCAACGGGAACTTCGGCTTCAGTAATGCCGGCAATACGGACACCGGCTTTTGGAACGCAGGCTCGTTCGGCACCGGCGTCGGAAATGCGGGTTACGCCAACTTCGGCGTCGGCAATGCGGGCGACTTCAACATGGGTATCGGTAACGGCGGCTACGGCAACATGGGGCTCGGTAACGCCGGTTCGTCCAATACCGGCAGTTTCAACGCCGGCAACGCCAATACCGGTGACTTCAACTCGGGTTACTTCAACACCGGCTACGGCAACTCGGGTGACTCCAATACCGGCGTGATGAACTCGGGCGATCTGAACACCGGTATAGGCAGCTCCACGACCCCGGTGGGCGTGACGTGGTCGGGATTCGGCAACAGCGGAATAGGCACCTCGGGCTTCTTCAACACCGGCGACCACACGTCGGGATTCCAGAACACCGAGGTCGGGGCGAGCCTCTACATGTCCGGATTCAACAATGTGGGTGGCGGCAACGTCGGGATCAGCAACAACGGATCAGGACTGGTGGGTTGGTTCAATGCCGCAGAGGGCTCGGTTGGCGTCTGGAACTCCGGAAGCGCCAGCACCGGCATCGGGAACGTTGGCAGCCAGAGCAGTGGCGTGTCGAACTGGGGCAACGGCAGTGCGGGCGCGTTCAACCGGAGCGACGACGTGGCCGGAATCTTCCGCTGACCCGGACCGGGCCCATGCCCGGCTGATCTGAATTCTGTTTGGTGACAAGCCAATCTGGTGATTTCCCGGAATCCGGCTGCGAAGTCGCCTAGATTCGCGGGTGGCCCGAGAGGGCGGACCACGGCCCGACTGGAACCCTCGAAGGGGATACCACCTTGAGTTTTTTCACGCTACCGCCCGAGGTCAACTCGTTGCGAATGCTGGCCGGTGCGGGTTCGGTGCCGATGTTGGCCGCGGCCGCGGCCTGGGACGGGCTGGCCGTCGAATTAGCGGGATCCGCACAGTCTTTCGCGACCGTGGTCTCGGATCTGACGGGTCAAGCGTGGCAGGGTGCGGCGGCGCAGGCGATGGCCGCCGCAGCGACGCCGTATGCGAGCTGGCTTTCGGCGGCCGCTACTCAGGCGTCAAGCATGTCGGCTTCGGCTCAGGGTGTTGTCAGCGCGTTCGAAGCGGCCCGCGCGGCAATTGTGCACCCGGTGGCGGTGGCAGCTAACCGAAATGCGTTCGTGCAGTTGGTGTTATCCAATGTGTTCGGGCAGAACGCGCCCGCGATCGCGGCGGCGGAGAGTGTTTATGAAGGGTTCTGGGCTGCCGATGTGGCAGCGATGGTCGGTTATCACGGCGGCGCCTCGGCAGCGGCGGCCGCATTGTCGCCCTGGACTGCCATGCTGGAAACGTTTCCCGCCCTCAACACCGGCCTGGGAAACATCGGGAACTGGAATCTGGGCGGCGGAAATCTCGGGGACCTGAACCTGGGCAGCGGCAACGTCGGTAGCCGCAACTTCGGCGGTGGCAACCAGGGAAACCTGAACTTCGGCGGCGGAAACCGGGGTGATTACCACGTCGGGTTCGGCAACTACGGGGCCATCAATATCGGTTTCGGCAACGACGGCCAGCTGAATATCGGCTTGGGCAACCACGGCCAAGGCAACTTCGGCATCGGCAACAACGTCAACGGAAACCTCGGCAGCGCCAACAGTTCTCATCCGACCGAAGGCAACTTCGGTAACAACATCGGCAGTGCGAACCGGGGAGCCACCAACTTGGGTGCCGCCAACATCGGCTCAGACAACGTCGGTTTCGGCAACTTCGGGAACAGGAACTTCGGGTTCGGCAACACCGGGAACAACAACATCGGCTTCGGGCTCACCGGCGACAATCAGATCGGCATCGGTGCGCTGAACACCGGGATCGGCAACATCGGCTTCGGCAACTCCGGCAACGGCAACATCGGGTTCGGCAACTCCGGCGACGGCAACGTCGGCTTCTTCAATTCAGGTAACGGCTCCTTCGGCTTCGGCAATTCCGGAAACTTGAATACCGGGTTCTGGAACTCAGGAAGTGACAATGTCGGTATCGGCAACTTCGGTACCAGCAATTTCGGCATCGGCAACGCGGGCAGCCTCAACTTCGGCTCCGGAAACGCCGGCTTGTTGAACTTCGGCTTCGGCAACGCCGGCGACAACAACACCGGGTCGGCCAACACCGGTGAATACAACACCGGCTTCTCGAATGCCGGTGACCGGAACACCGGTTGGGGCAGTTCGGGTGGTACCAATACGGGATTGTTCAACGCGGGCGGCCTGAACACGGGGATCGGCAGCTCAACCACTCCGGTCGGAGCAACGACGTCGGGTTTCGGTAACACCGCACCCAATACCTCCGGGTTTTTCAACTCGACCCATAATTCGTCCGGCTATGGCAACTCCGACCCGTCGTGGTTCAACGGCCCCAGCTCCGGCGTGGGTAACACCGCACCGTTCACCACGGGGCTCTTCAACTCCGGCGGCAGCGCCGTCGGAATCTGGAACACCGGAGGGGCGAATATCGGCGCTTTCAACCCTGGCTACGGCAACACCGGCGTCGGCAATCTGGGCATGTTCAGCTCGGGATTTTTCATTATCGGCGACTTCCAGGCCGGGTTCTTCCGAGGGGTACTCGGCCGGAGTTAGCTCCTCTTAATGCAGCAACTGCCCGGCCTGGTCGGCCAGGTCCAATACCGGCTGCGGGAAGATCCCCAACCCCACAGTCACCAACGCGCACACCGCAATTGCGGCTTTGCTCAGTACGCCGGGCTCCACCACCCGCGGCGTGTCTTCGGTGGGCTCGGTGAAGAACATCGACACGATCACCCGCACATAGAAGTAGGCCGCGATCGCGCTGAACGTCACACCGATGATCACCAGCGGAACCGCACCGCCCTGGGCGGCCGCCCGGAACACCGCGAACTTGCTGATGAAGCCGCTCGTCAGCGGAATGCCGGCAAACGCCAACAGGAACATCGACAGCATCACGCCGACAATGGGGGAGCGCTGGCCCAGGCCGGCCCAGCGCGCTAAAGACGCCTCTTCCACACCGTCGGCGTCGCGGATCAGGCCGACGATCGCGAACGCGCCCACCGTGCTGAAGCTGTAGGCGACCAGGTAGAACAACGTTGCTGACAGGCCGGCGGAATTGTCGGCGATCACGCCCGTGAAGATGAAGCCGACGTGTGCCACCGACGAATAGGCCAGCATCCGCTTGACGTCGGTCTGGTTGATGGCGGTGATGGTGCCGACGGCCATGGTCAGGATCGCGACCCCCCACAGCACCGGACGCCAATCAGCATGCAAGGGCGGCAGCGCGACGTAGATCACCCGCAGCACCGCCCCGAAGGCCGCTACCTTGGTGGCCGCCGCCATGAAGCCGGTGATGGGCGTGGGTGCGCCCTGGTATACATCGGGAATCCAGGAATGGAAGGGGACGGCGCCGACCTTGAACAGCAGGCCCACCGACAGCAGGGCCACACCAGCCAGAGCCATCGTCGTATCGTTCTGGGCCGCAAGCGAATCGCGGATACCGTTCAGGTTCAGGGTGCCGGTCGCCCCGTACAGCAACGCCACACCGTAGAGGAAGAACGCCGACGAGAACGCGCCCAACAGAAAGTATTTCAGCGCCGACTCCTGCGACAGCAGCCGGCGGTGCCGGGCCAGTCCGCACAGCAGATACAACGGCAGCGACAGCACTTCCAGCGCGACGAACATGGTCAGCAGGTCGTTGGACGCGGGGAACACCAGCATGCCGCCGACCGACAGCGTCAGCAGCGGAAACAGCTCGGTTTGGGCGGCTCCGGCGCGCTGCGCCTCCTGCTCGATGTCGCTACCGGGCACCGAGGAGGCTTGCGGGGTAAAGGAATCCAGGCCCGCGAAGACCTTCGTCTTCGTCACGACATGGCTGCGCTCGGCGACGAAGATGGTGGCCAGTACCGCCACCAGCAGCACGGTGCCCTGCAGGAACAGCGCCGGACGGTCCACCGCCATCGCGCCGAGCACCGCGCGCTGACCATCTGCGGGTACCGACCGCGCCACCAGTACGACCGCGACGAACGCGGCGACGAAGCCGCCGAGAGTCAAGATCACCTGCGCGCCATAGCGACTCCGGCGCGGTACGAACGCTTCGACCAGCACGCCGACCACCGCGACGCCGAACACGATGAACATCGGCGACAGCAGGAAGTATTCGACGCTGATGGTGGACAGGTTCATCGGTGCGGTCCTTCGGCTCTACGGGGTACGCCGTTCATCGGCACGACGGGCTTGGGATCGTGCTGCCCGATCGTGCGCATCGTGTTGGCGACGGCCGGATTGACTACGTCCAGTATCGGTTTCGGGTAGACCCCGAGTACCAGCAGCAATGCGATGAGCGGTGCGACGACGATCATTTCGCGGCCGGCGAGATCACGGATCTTGTCGTTGCCGGCGGCCACCGGTCCGGTCATCACGCGCTGGTACAGCCACAGCATGTAGATGGCCGCCAGCACCAGCGCGGTGACTCCGAACGCCGCGGCCAGCCAGTACCGGTTGAAAGTGCCCAGCAGCACCAGGAATTCGCTGACGAACGGTGCCAGCCCGGGCAGCGACAGGGTGGCCATACAGGAGACCAGGAAGGTGCCGGCCAGGACCGGGGCCACCTTCTGCACCCCGCCGTAATCGGCGATCAACCTGCTGCCGCGCCGGGAGACCAGGAAACCGGCGATCAGGAACACCGCCGCGGTGGAGATGCCGTGGTTGAGCATGTAGAGCGTGGAGCCGCTCTGACCCTGGGTGGTCATCACGAAGATGCCCGCGATGATGAACCCGAAGTGCGAGATCGAGGTATAGGCGATCAAACGCATCATGTCGGCCTGTCCGATTGCCACAATGGCGCCGTAGATCACCCCGATGATGGCCAGCGTCACGATCACCGGACGGAAATAGGTTGAGGCGTCCGGGAACAGCTGCAGGCAGTAGCGCAGCATGCCGAAGGTACCGACCTTGTCCATCACCGCGGTGATCAACACGGCGGTGGCCGGGGTCGACTCCACCGCAGCGTCGGGCAGCCAGCGGTGGAACGGCCACAGCGGTGCCTTGACGGCGAACGCGAACATGAAGCCCAGGAACAGCGCCTTGAAGACGGCGGGATCGACGTCGCTGTAACGGCCCCACTGCACGCCGGTCACGATCTCGCGGAAGTCGAAGGTGCCGGCCCCACCACCTACCGAGTGCTGGGCGGTCACCACGTACAGCCCGATCACCGCCGCGAGCATGATCAACCCGCCGAACAGGTTGTACAGCAAGAACTTCACCGCTGCCTTCGACCGCCCGGCCCCGTGGCCGAAGCCGCCGATCAGGAAGTACATCGGGATGAGCATGG
>NZ_JCALDW010000016.1:0-118159 GCF_059813065.1 Mycobacterium sp. NGS24 | reverse complement strand
TTTTCAGGGCGTGGTGCCACACCTTGGTCATGTCATCGATCCAGGCCCAATACAGCGACGGGTCATCCCGCGGCGGCGGCTCATCACACAACTGCTCGAACATACGTTCGATTATACCAAATTCTGCTGACTTAGACTTCTGTGATGGCTCGGGACTTCGGTGACGGTTTGCTGGTTTTGGGCGTGGGCCGCGGGGTCGTGTCACCACCAGGACCACTCGAACTGTCACCGATGTCCTGGTAGATAACATCTGACTTAGACTTCCTCGCACAGCGGCGTGCTACGGGGTGAGTCAGGACGGCTCGCTCGTGGCTAATCGACCGCACCGCGTTACCCTGTGCGGATGCCGAAGGTGTTGTCCGTCAACGTAGCTCGCGTCCGAAGCAATCCGGACCCCCGGGCGGCGGCCAAGATCACCGGCATCGACAAGCTGCCCGTCGCCGATGCCGTCGCGGTACGTGCGCCGGGCCCGCTGCGCCGCGGCCTGGGCAGCGGTCTGGTCGGCGACGCCATCGGCAACCACAAGCTGCACGGCGGTGACGACCAGGCCGTCTACACCTATGCGCGAGAAGACCTGGACGACTGGGAAGCGAAACTCGCCCGCCCGCTCACCGACGGCATGTTCGGCGAAAACCTGACCACCCAGGGCGTCGACCTCACCAATGCGCTGATCGGTGAACGCTGGCGGGTCGGTTCGGACGGGCTGCTGCTGGAGGTCTCCGCCCCCAGAACGCCATGTCGTACGTTCGCGGCCTTCCTGGACCTCAAGCACTGGATCAAGACTTTCACCCAGGCGGGCAAACCCGGTGCTTATCTGAGGGTGATCGAGCCTGGGACGGTACGTGCCGACGACGACATCACCATCGACTACCGACCCGACCACGACGTGACAGTCGGACTGGTCTTCCGCGCGAAGATGACCGAACCAGAACTACTTCCGCAGCTCCTCGACGTGGAGGCGCTCTCGGCCGAACTCAAGACCTATGCGCGCCGGCGTCTGGCAGCGCAGCAGAACTAAGCCGCCGCGCCGGCGTCGTTCGCCGCTAGAATCGGTTGAATGCATGGCGGTACTGCGGACCGGGCTGACGTTGTGCTCGACGTGCAGTCGGGCCGCTCCCGCCTTTATGCCGACGTGGTCGTCGTCGTCGCGGTGCTGGTGACCGCGAACCTGGTTGCGCACTTCACCACGCCCTGGGCCAGTATCGCGACGGTTCCCGCCGCGGCGGTGGGGCTGGTTCTGCTGATTCGTTGGCGGGGTCTGGACTGGGCCGAGCTCGGTCTGGGTCGCGAACACTGGAAATCCGGTATGACCTACGCGCTGGCCGCCGTCGGGCTGGTCGTCTCGGTGATCGCGGTCGGAGTGCTGTTGCCGGCGACTCGGCCGATGTTCCTGAACAACCATTACGCGACCGTCTCCGGCGCGCTGATCGCTTCGATGGTCATCATCCCTTTGCAGACCGTCATTCCCGAGGAACTGGCTTTCCGCGGCGTGCTGCACGGCGCGCTGGACCGGGCCTGGGGATTCCGCGGGGTCGCGATGGCCGGTTCGCTGTTGTTCGGGCTGTGGCACGTGGCGACGTCGCTGGGCTTGACCAGCAACAATGTCGGGTTCACCCGGCTGTTCGGCGGCGGGTTCTTCGGAATGCTGGCAGGTGTGACGATGGCGGTGCTGGCGACCGGCGCCGCCGGATTCGTCTTCAGCTGGTTGCGCCGGCGCAGTGGCAGCCTGATCGCGCCGATCGCGCTGCACTGGTCGCTGAACGGGATGGGCGCGCTGGCCGCGGCCCTGGTCTGGCACCTGTCGACCTGACTCACACCAGCAACACGGCCGCGCCGGCGATGCGACCGGAGCTGAGGTCGGCCAAGGCTAGGTCAGCCTGCCCGAGTGGATATTCCGGCGTGGTGAGGTGAAGCCGATGCTGCGCGGCGAAGGCGAGGAAGGCCCGCGCATCGGCTCGGGTGTTCGAGGTCACCGACCGTAGCTGGCGCTCCTGAAAGAGGTGGCGCTGATAGTTCAGGGCCGGGATGTCAGTGAGATGGATCCCGGCCACCGACAAGGTGCCGCCCCGGTCGAGTGCCGCCAGGGCGGGCAGCACCAGATCTCCGACCGGAGCGAAAAGTATCGCCGCGTCCAGCGGGACGGGCGGGGATTCGTCGGCACCCTGTGCGGAGGCGGCACCCAGCGCCAAGGCCAGCTCGCGCGCTTGTGCGCCGCGGGTCATCACGTGGACTTCGGCGCCCTGCGCCAACGCCACCTGCGCGGTGATGTGGGCGCTGCCGCCGAAACCGTAGAGGCCCAGCCGTCCGCCGGGCGGCAACTCGGCGCGCACCAAAGACCGGTATCCGATGATGCCGGCACACAATAACGGCGCCAGCTCGGTGTCGCGGTAGCCGTCGGGCAGGTGATGGGCAAAAGCTGCCGGCACCGTGGCGAATTCGGCGTAACCGCCGTCGGCATCCCACCCGGTGTAGCGCGATGCGGGGCACAGATTCTCGTCCCCCCGGCGGCAATATTTGCACTCCCCGCAGGTGTGGCGCAGCCAGGCGATACCCACCCGGTCCCCCACTGCGAAATCACCAGCCACGCCGGCGCCGACCTCGACCACCTCGCCGACCACTTCGTGGCCGGGAGTGACGCGCTCCCGGTGGACGGGCAGATCACCCTCAGTGACGTGTAGGTCGGTGCGGCACACCCCGCACGCCAGGACTGCCACCAGCAGCTCAGCCGGGTCGGGCCGCGGGACGTCGACGGTGACGCGCTCGAGTGGCCTGCTGGGCATCGGCCCGGGTCGGCGCACCTGCCAGGCGGCCATCGTGGGCGAATGTGACGCCATCAGTGCACCGCGCCGCGGCCACGCAGTGCGCCGGTTACGTCTTGCGCACCATTCCGACGAGCCACAGCAGGATCACCGAGCCGAGGATCGCAGTGAAGAAGGTGAACCACCAACCGCCCGAAGCGGTGTCGAAAGCGAAGCTGAGCAGAAAACCGCCGAGCAACGCTCCGACGACGCCGATCACGATGTTCATCAGGATGCCGGCGCCACCGCCGCGGACGATCTTGCCGGCGATCCAGCCCGCCAGCGCCCCGATGATGATGTAGCCGACAACACCCACGCTGGTCAGAGTTGTTGAGCGAGCGAGAAACTCGGTTGTTGCCACAACGTCCATGAGGGGTCTCCTTGCAGTCACTGACAGTCCAGCCCCAATGCCGGACCGTGATGTCGGGTATACCCCGTCTAGGTCACGAATTCGACACTAAGCGGGTTGGCTGCGTGGTTCGGCCGGCGCGGGATTTCCCGAGGCCGGAGCCTGGCCGGGAACCTGCGCGGGTGCAGGAGCGCCGGCGTCCGGTGCGGGCGCCCCTGGGACGGGCGCTGCCGGTGCCGGCGCACCCGCAGCCGGTGCCGGCGCCGCCGGAGCACCTGCCGCTGGAGCCGGCGCTGCCGGAGCACCTGCCGCTGGAGCCGGCGCTGCCGGAGCACCTGCCGCTGGAGCCGGCGCAGCTGGTGCCGGCGCACCGGGGACGGGAGCCGCGGGTGCGGGAGCGCCCGGGGCGGGGGCACCCGCGACACCCTCCGGAGCGGGAGCCGCCGGCGCATTCCAAGGCCGGATCGACTCGGCGAGCACCTTGGCGGCGTTCTTGTCGATCGGGTTATTGGACGTGCCCAGCCACACCACGAACCAGCGCTGCGGCGGGCCGGCCGCGGGGGTCGCGCCCGCGGGGGTGCCGACCACACCGGTCCAGATCTGGCCCACCGGCTTGGCGGCGTCGCTGAACTTCACCTCGTAGTACGACGCGCTGCCCGAGATCCCGTTGGCGTTGAGCGGAATCGTCTCCTGGTTGAGTCGGGTCCCCGGGTACGGCATGAAGAACTCGCCCATGTCCGAGCCGAGTCGAACCGCGGCCTTCGGGTTGGTGGCCTCGGCGCTCGCGTAGAGCTTCTGGTCCAGCCGCCCCAGCACGATCCGGGTGTCGTTGGCCACCGCCGGAGCCTGACCGGGCATCGGCGCCTCCCCGGCCGCCTTGCTCAGCAGCGCGGACCCGTAGTCGAGGTGGGACGCGTCCGACTCCACCCAGCCCGCCGGCACCACGAAGCTGAACCCGCCGACGGCGTTGGTCACCCGCCCAGGCTCAGGCGCAGCGGGGTCAGGCGGCGGCGCCATCGGGTCGGTCGGCGGGACCGCGTTGGGGTCACCGGGCTGCGCGATCGGCGCGGGTGCGCCGGGAGCGGGCGACGCACCGGCACCGGGCGGCGGAGCCGGAGACGCCTGGGCCGACGGGCTCGGCGGCGCCGGCTCCGGGTCGGCGCCCGCGGTTGCCGGCAAAGCAATGGTCACGACGCTGGCGCTGGTGGCCGCGGCGATCGCCAACGACGCCCACAGCCCCTTACGACGGGTCGGGTTCGAGTGCACCTGCTGCATGGCGACGAACCTACCGTGTCAACGCTGCGAAGCAAGGATGGCCCGGCCGGTGTCACCGCAGTTCATTCCCGTCGCCGCCACACCGGATGCAGGGCCACTTCGGCGGCCTTGACGGTGAACCAGACCCGGTCCCCCGTCGTGAGCTGCAATTCTGCAGCCGCCTCGACGGTGATGTCGGCGGCCAGGCCCGGCGCACCGTCGGCTTGGTCGGCACCGCGGACCGTCACCGCCGCCCCGCGACTGTCCATTGCGGCGACGACGACTTCGACGATGTTGCGCGGGCTGCCGTGCGGTCTTTCCGCGTACACGGCCACACTCGCGGGCGCGAATACCGCCACCGCAGGCTGACCACCAGAGATCCCGGCCGCCGCACCCGCGGCGCCGTGCCAGATCTGGCCGGACGGGGTGTGTAGCGCACCGTCGGATCGGATCGTTCCGTTGACCAAGTTGACACCGGCGAACCGGGCGCCGAAATGACTGCGCGGGGCGGCCAGGATCTGGGCCACCGTGCCGGCCTCGACGATCCGGCCCGACTCGAGCACAAGCACCCGATCAGCAAGGGCCAGCACATCCAACAGGTCATGAGTGACCACAATGGCCGCACAGCCGCCGCGCACGACCACATCGCGCAACACCGCGCGAACCGAGGCGGCCGCAGCGACGTCAAGACCGGTCAGGGGCTCGTCGAGCAGCAGTATCTCCGGTTCGACGGCCAAGGCACGGGCAATCGCCACGCGCTGCGCCTGCCCGCCCGACAACTGCTGCGGCGTGCGCTGGGCAAGCTCCTCGGCGTGCACCTGGCCCAGCCAGTGCAGTGCCGCACCGTGGTCGCGGGAGCGCCCGAACCGGAACAGCGGGCTCCGACTGCGCGGTCCGAACGCCACGTTCGCGGCGACCGTCAAATGCGGAAACAGCAGCGGATTCGGCAACAGCAGCCCGACTCGGCGGTCGTGTGTGGCCACTTGTATCCCGGCAGCGGTGTCGGTCAGCACCCGGTCGCCAAGTCGCACCAGCCCCGTATCGGGCCGCAGCAAACCCGCGATCACCTGCAGCGCGGTCGACTTCCCGGCGCCGTTGGGACCCAACACCGCCAGCACCTCCCCCGCGGCCACGCCGAATTCCACGTCCAGACAGCGCTCCTTGACCATCGCGCGCAACGCGAGATCGCTCATCGCGCTTCGGCCGCGATAAACCGGCGGGCACCCAGGCCGAGCACCACCAGGGCGGCGACCGCCACCAACAGCAGTGACAGCGCGACCGCGGCGTCGGGGTCGTCGACCCGGCGCAAATAGATCTCGAGCGGCAACGTTCGGGTGACGCCCTGCAGCGACCCGGCGAAGGTCAGCGTGGCGCCGAACTCGCCCAGCGCCCGGGCGAATGCCAGCACGGCCCCGGACACCAGGCCCGGCAGCAGCAACGGCATGGTGACCCGCCACCAGATCGTGGTGGGTCGCGCACCCAGCGTCGCCGCCACCACCTCGTAGTCGGCTCCGGCGCTACGCGCGGCACCCTCCAGGGAGATCACCAGGAACGGCAATGACACGAAGGCCTGCGCCAGCACCACAGCGGAGGTGCTGAACGCGATGCTGACGCCAGCGGCCTCCAGATACCGTCCCAGCAGGCCGAGCCGTCCGAAGACGTAGAGCAGCGCGATGCCCCCGACGACCGGCGGCAGCACCAGCGGAAGCAGAATCAGCGGTCGCAGCACGCGGACCAGGCGTAGCCGGCTGCGCGCGAGCACCAGCGCCATCGGCACCCCCAGCAGCACACACAACGCGGTGCTCGCCGCCGCGGTCTTCATACTGAGCAGCAGCGCGGTTGCCGACGATTCGCTGCTGATCAGCGACCAGAAGTGCAGCCAGTCCACCTTGAGCGCGATCCCGACCAGCGGCAGTCCGACAAAGACCGTCCCGATCGCGGCGGGCAGGTAGACCCAGCGAGGCAAATCCGTCCCGGCGCGCATCAGGGTTTGACGAAGCCCGCCCGGTCCAGGATCTGCTGCCCTGCCTGGCCGGTCACCGTCGCTGCGAATTTCCGAGCCAGCGCAGGCTGCGATGCGTTCTTCAGCACCGCGACCGAATAGGTGTTCACCGCGCGGGCGGCCTCGGGGATCCGCACCGTCGCCACCTTGCTGCCGGCGTCGAGCGCGTCGGTCACGTACACCAACGCGGCGTCGGCCTGTCCGGAGGTGACTTTGTTCAGCGCGTCGGTGACGCTCGGTTCTTCGCTGACCGGGTGCAGTCTGACCCCGCTGATTTCTGCTACCCGGGCGGTGGCGGCGCCGCACGGCACCGGACGCTGACAGACCACCACGTGAAGACCCGGTGCGGCCAGATCGGCAAAAGACTGCACGTGCTTCGGATTGCCCGGTGCGGTCACGATGACCAGCGTGTTGGCGGCGAAGGTGGCCGGATCGGCGGCCGGCAGCCCGGCCTTCGCGACCTTGTCCATCTGTGCGGCATCCGCGGAGGCGAAGACGTCGGCGGTGGCACCCTGGGTCAGCTGAGCGGCCAGGTCGGAAGAACCCCCGAAGTTGATCTTGACGTCGACCCCGGGGTTGTCCGCTCTGAACCGTTCGGCGATCTGAGTGAAGGCCGGGTTCAGCGATGCGGCCGCGAACACCACCAGCGCCCGGTCCCGCGACGGCGACGAGTGGCACCCGGTCAAGCCCACCACCAGCGCCGTCGCCAGGAAGACGGCGGGCAACCCGACACGGCGCATCGCTAGAACGTAGCGCAGCTGAATAGTTACCCAAATCGTCAGCGCGTCGTGGCGGTGTTCGGTTTCGCCGAATAGCTACTGTCCAGTAACATGAATCGGAATTGATGCCGCACAAGGAGGTCTGGCAGTGGAAGTTGTTGTCACTGGCGGCGACACCGATCTGGGGCGCGCGGTAGCCGAGGGGTTCCGCGACGACGGCCATAAAGTGACCCTGGTGGGCGCGCGCGGTAGCGACCTCGAGGTCATTGCCAAGGAACTCGACGTCGACGCGATCGTGTGCGATACCACCGATCCGGCCAGCCTCAGCGAGGCGCGCAGCCTGTTCCCCCACCACCTGGACACCATCGTCAACATTCCGGCCCCGACCTGGGACGCCGGCGACCCCCGGGCCTACACGCTGTCCGACACGGCAACGGCATGGCGCAAGGCATTGGACGCGACAGTGCTCTCCGCGGTGCTGACGGTGCAATGTGTCGGTGACCATCTGCGCTCCGGCGGGCACATCATCAGCGTGCTGCCGGAAAACCCGGCCACCGGCAGCGTGGACGCTGCGATCAAAGCAGCGCTCTCCAGCTGGGTCAGCGGCCAGGCCGAGGTGTACGGAACCCGGGGCATCACCGTGAACGCCGTGGCCTGCGGTCGCAGTGTGCAGGCCGGCTACGAGGGTCTTTCGCGCTCACCGGCGCCCGTGGCGGCCGAGATCGCCCGGCTGTCGCTGTTCCTCACCACCCCGGCAGCCCGGCACATCACCGGTCAGACGTTGCACGTGAGCCACGGGGCGCTGGCGCAGTTCGCCTGACACCCGCCGACGGCTACGGTGGACACCGTGGCAATTCGGCTGGGTTTCCAGATTCCCAACTTCTCCTACGGCACGGGCGTAGAAAACCTGTTCCCGACGGTCATCGCGCAAGCGCAGGAAGCCGAAACAGCCGGCTACGACTCGCTTTTCGTGATGGATCACTTCTATCAACTGCCCATGCTCGGGACTCCCGACCAGCCCATGCTGGAGGCCTACACGGCCTTGGGCGCGCTGGCCACCGCCACCGAGCGGCTGCAGCTGGGCACCTTGGTCACGGGCAACACCTACCGCAATCCGGCGCTGCTGGCGAAGGTCATCACCACGCTGGACGTGGTGAGCGGCGGACGGGCGGTGCTGGGCATCGGCACCGGCTGGTTCCAGCTCGAACACGAGCAGCTCGGCTTCGAATTCGGCACCTTCACCGACAGGTTCCACCGCCTCGACGAGGCGCTGCAGATCATCCTGCCGATGATCAAAGGCGAGCGCCCCACCTTCGCCGGAACCTGGTGCCAGGCCAGCGAGGCCATGGCCAATCCGCGTTTTCGCGATCACATCCCGCTGCTGATCGGCGGCAGCGGCGAGAAGAAGACATTTGCCCTGGCCGCCCGCCATTTCGATCACCTCAACATCATCGCCAGCCTCGACGAGCTGCCGCGCAAGATGGAAGCGCTCAAGGCCCGCTGCGACGAAGCCGGGCGGGACCCGGCGACACTGGAGACCAGCCTCATGTTGACCGTGATCATCGACGAGAACTTCGACCAGTCGCGTGCCAATCCGCGCATGGTCGCCGGCAGTCCGGCGCAGATCGCCGATCAGGTGCAGGACAGGATTCTCGACGTCGGCGTCGGCGGCGTCATCATCAACCTGCCCAACGGGCATGTGCCCGGGATGATCACCACCGCGGCCGAGGCGCTGCGTCCGCTGTTCGGCCTGTAACGCGGATCACCCGCGAATTCGCTGGATGTGGTTTATCGCACAAGCTGGCGACTGGGTTTGTCGACGTGCGTTGACTAGGCTCAGGACGGGTATTAGCTAACCGCAATCGCCCGCCGAGGAGCCCCGTCAGGAGCAGCGAAAAATGAGCCCCCAGCAAGAACTCACAGTTGAACCGCGTCGCCGGCACCGGGTCGTGATCATCGGTTCGGGGTTCGGCGGGCTCAATGCGGCAAAGAAGCTCAAGCGCGCCGATGTCGACATCAAGTTGATCGCCCGCACCACACACCACCTGTTCCAACCTTTGCTGTACCAAGTTGCCACCGGCATCATCTCGGAGGGCGAGATCGCACCGCCCACCCGCGTGGTGCTGCGCAAGCAGCGCAACGTGCAGGTGTTGCTGGGCAACGTCACCCACATCGACCTGGCCAACAAGCTGGTCGTCTCCGAACTGCTGGGTCACACCTACGAAACTCCGTACGACAGCCTCATCATCGCGGCCGGTGCCGGTCAGTCCTACTTCGGCAACGACCACTTCGCCGAGTTCGCGCCGGGCATGAAATCCATCGACGATGCGCTGGAATTGCGCGGCCGGATCTTGAGTGCCTTCGAGCAGGCCGAGCGGTCCAGCGACCCGGAGCGACGGGCCAAACTGCTGACCTTCACCGTCGTCGGCGCCGGGCCGACCGGCGTTGAAATGGCCGGACAGATCGCCGAACTGGCCGAATACACCCTCAAGGGCGCATTCCGGCACATCGACTCGACCAAGGCGCGGGTCATCCTGCTCGACGCGGCGCCCGCGGTGTTGCCCCCGATGGGTGAGAAACTCGGCGATCGGGCAGCCGCCCGGTTGCAGAAGCTGGGTGTGGAAATCCAACTCGGCGCCATGGTCACCGACGTGGACCGTAACGGCATCACGGTCCGCGACGCAGACGGCACCGAACGGCGGATCGAATCGGCGTGCAAGGTGTGGTCCGCCGGTGTGCAGGCCAGCCGTTTGGGTCGCGACCTGGCCGAACAGTCAGACGTCGAACTGGACCGGGCCGGCCGGGTCCTGGTGTTGCCCGACCTGTCCATTCCCGGGCACCCCAACGTCTTCGTCGTCGGCGACATGGCCGCCGTGGAGGGTGTCCCGGGGGTGGCGCAGGGGGCCATCCAGGGCGCCAAGTACGTCGCGAACAACATCAAGGCCGAACTCGCCGGCGCCGACCCCGCCGAGCGGGAACCGTTCCAGTACTTCGACAAGGGCTCCATGGCGACGGTGTCGCGGTTCTCCGCGGTGGCCAAGATCGGTCCGCTCGAGTTCAGCGGCTTCATCGCCTGGCTGATCTGGCTGGTGCTGCACCTGGTGTACCTGATCGGGTTCAAGACCAAGATCACCACGCTGCTGTCCTGGACGGTGACGTTCCTGAGCACCCGACGTGGTCAACTCACCATCACCGACCAGCAGGCATTCGCCCGAACGCGCCTCGAACAGCTGGCGGAACTGGCCGCCGAAGCGCAGAACTCCGGCGCGGTCGCGCGGAAAGCCAGCTAGACCTCGAGGTTCTGCAGCCGTACCTGGCCGCGGGCCACGACCCGGTCGTCGTCGTCGGTGATCGTCACCTGCCATAGCTGCTGGCGACGGCCGCGGTGCACGGGCTCGGCTCTGCCGTACACCGTTCCGGACTTGATCGCCCGCAGGAAGTCGGTGTTGTTGTTGACGCCGACCACGTTGCCGCCGCCGTGCTCGGCCAGCCAGGTGTAGGCGGCCACACTCGCCATGCTTTCGATCATCGAGCAGTAAACCCCGCCGTGCACCAGGCCCATCGGCTGCAGCAGGTGCGGTTTCACCTCGAGCTGCGCGCGGGCGCCCTCGGGACTGAGTTCGGTGAACTGCAAACCGAGCTGGTTGTCGAACGGGGCTTGGAAATCGGCGGTACCGGACGCGGATGACACGCCCTTGTGTCTACACCATGGGTAGCTGTGACCGGGTGGATGCGACTGCGTGAGGCTTCCCGGAAATACAGGCGAGCCCCGTGCACCAGGCACGGGGCTCGCCGATCGAGTAGGCCGGGGGTCACTGCAGCCCTCAGGACACTTCCGCGGCCGTTATTCGCTCGACCAGAATTAGCATAGGCAAGGCTGCCCTAATTTCGCAAGCACCGATTGCGTAGTGTTGTCGACGTACCGAGCCGGAAAGATCGTGACGGCCAGGTACGACACTCGGTAGTAAGCCGGAGTACGCTGGTACCAACGCTCAGGAGATGAACTATGGCCAAGCTGACGCGGCTGGGGGATCTGGAACGCGCAGTCATGGATCACTTGTGGTCTATGGCCGAACCCCAGACCGTACGCCAGGTGCACGAGGCATTGTCTGCGCGCCGCGACCTCGCGTACACCACCGTGATGACCGTGTTGCAGCGGTTGGCGAAGAAAAATCTCGTCTCCCAGATTCGCGACGACCGGGCACACCGCTACGCACCTGTGCACGGCCGCGACGAACTGGTCGCCGGGCTGATGGTCGACGCCCTGGCCCAGGCCGAGGACTCCGGCGGCCGCCAGGCCGCCCTGGTGCATTTCGTCGAGCGGGTCGGGGCCGACGAGGCCGACGCGCTGCGGCGCGCCCTGGCCGAACTGGAAGCAAATCACCGCAATTCGCCATCTGCTGGACCTCCGGCCGACGACTAAGGGAGAATTACAGCGTGTCTGCGCTGGCCTTCGCCATCCTTGCGGTGCTGCTGGCTGGCCCGACACCGGCTGTGCTGGCGCGTGCGGCCTGGCCGCTGCGCGCTCCCCGGGCCGCCATGGTGCTCTGGCAGGCCGTGGCGCTGGCCGCGGTCCTGTCCACCTTCAGTGCCGGTATCGCGATCGCCAGCCGATTGCTGATGCCCGGCCCGGACGGCCGTCCCACCGCCGGCATCCTGGACGCCGAGGGGCGGCTCGGCTGGCCGCTCTGGGCGGCCTACGTCGCCGTTCTCACGCTGACCGTGCTGGTCGGCGCGCGCTTGATGGTGGCTGTGGTGCGGGTGGCCATTGCAACGCGCCGCCGGCGCGCCCATCACCGGATGGTCGTTGACCTGGTCGGGGTCGGACGCGACTCGGCCCGGTGCACTCAGACCCGCGACCTGCGGGTGCTGGACGTCAAGCAGCCACTGGCCTACTGTCTGCCCGGCGTGCGCAGCCGCGTGGTGGTCAGCGAAGGGGCGTTGAACACCCTCACCGACAGCGAAGTCACCGCCATCCTCACCCACGAGCGGGCCCATCTGCGTGCCCGTCACGACCTGGTCCTGGAGGCATTCACGGCTGTACACGCCGCGTTTCCGCGGCTGGTGCGCAGCGCCAACGCTCTGGGCGCAGTGCAGCTGCTCGTCGAACTGCTGGCCGATGACAGCGCGGTACGCGCCACCGGACGCACTCCCCTGGCGCGGGCGCTGGTCGCCTGCGCATCGGGGCGCGCACCGTCGGGTGCGCTGGCTGCCGGCGGCCCGAGCACCGTGGTCCGTGTGCGGCGGCTCTCCGGCCGGCCGAACAGTCTGCTGTTGTCGGTGACGGCCTACCTGGCCGCCGCGGCGGTGCTGGTGGTACCGACCATCGCGCTGGCCGTACCGTGGCTGACAGAACTACACCGGCTGGTCAGCTTCTGAGCCGAACCCACCCCGGGAGTGCCGCAGGTCCGCTGTGTCACAGTGTGATCCGAATGGCTTGCGGGCGCCCTAGTTCGCCAACCTGGAGAGGCAGGACATGAGTTCATCGGATTCGCCGACCGCGACCGCCCAGATCGGAGTGACCGGCCTGGCGGTGATGGGTTCGAACCTGGCCCGCAACTTCGCCCGGCACGGTTACACCGTGGCGCTGCACAACCGGTCGGTCGCGAAAACCGATGCGCTGCTCAACGAACACGGCTCCGACGGTGAGTTCGTGCGCACCGAGACCATCGCGGAATTCCTTGACGCACTGGAAAGGCCGCGCCGGGTCATCATCATGGTCAAAGCCGGAGAGCCGACCGACGCCGTCATCAACGAACTCGCCGACGCCATGGAAGAAGGCGACATCATCATCGATGGCGGCAACGCCCTCTACACCGACACCATCCGTCGGGAGAAGGCGATTCGCGAACGCGGACTGCACTTCGTCGGCGCCGGCATCTCCGGCGGCGAGGAGGGCGCCCTCAACGGCCCGTCGATCATGCCGGGCGGGCCCGCCGAGTCGTATGAGTCGCTGGGCCCGCTGCTCGAGGAGATTTCCGCCCACGTCGACGGCGTGCCGTGCTGCACGCACATCGGCCCCGACGGCGCCGGTCATTTCGTCAAGATGGTGCACAACGGCATCGAATACTCCGACATGCAGCTGATCGGCGAGGCCTACCAACTGCTGCGCGACGCGCTGGGCAAGTCCGCCGCGGAGATCGCCGACGTCTTCGACGAGTGGAACAAGGGCGATCTGGACAGCTTCCTGGTGGAGATCACCGCCAAGGTGTTGCGCCAGACCGACGCGAAGACCGGCAAGCCGCTGGTCGACGTGATCGTCGACGAGGCCGAGCAGAAAGGTACCGGTCGCTGGACCGTCAAGTCAGCTTTGGACCTCGGGGTACCGGTCACCGGCATCGCCGAGGCGGTGTTCGCCCGGGCGCTGTCCGGGTCGGTGGCCCAGCGCAAGGCGACCACCGGACTGGCTTCGGGGGACCTGGGCGACAAGCCCGGCGACGCAGCGCAATTCATCGAGGACGTCAAGCGGGCCCTGTACGCGTCGAAGATCATCGCCTACGCGCAGGGCTTCAATCAGATCCAGGCCGGCAGCGCCGAATACGACTGGGACCTCACCCCCGGTGACCTGGCCACCATCTGGCGCGGCGGCTGCATCATCCGGGCCAAGTTTCTCAACCGGATCAAAGACGCCTTCGACGACGACCCCGACCTGCCCACGTTGATCGTGGCGCCGTATTTCCGGGACGCGATCGAGGCCGCCATCGACAGTTGGCGGCGCGTGGTGGTGGCTGCCACGCAACTGGGTATCCCGATTCCGGGGTTCTCTTCGGCACTGTCCTATTACGACGGTCTGCGCACCGAACGGCTGCCGGCCGCGCTCACCCAGGGTCTGCGCGACTTCTTCGGGGCGCACACCTACGGACGGACCGACGAGGAGCCCGGCAAGAAGTTCCACACCCTGTGGAGTGGAGACCGAAGCGAAGTACCTGCTTAGCGAGTAACTAAACGATGAGATTTCTCGACGGGCACCGTCCGGCGTTCGACCTGACCTACAACGACGTGTTCATCGTGCCCAATCGGTCCGACGTCGCCTCGCGGTTCGACGTCGACCTGTCCACGGTGGACGGCTCCGGAACCACCATCCCGGTGGTGGTCGCCAACATGACCGCGGTCGCCGGTCGGCGGATGGCCGAGACGGTCGCGCGCCGCGGCGGCATCGTGATTCTGCCGCAGGACCTGCCCATCCCCGCCGTTCAGCAGATGGTGCAGTTCGTCAAGGGCCGTGACCTGGTGCTCGACACCCCGGTGACACTGGCGCCCGACGACTCGGTGTCCGACGCGCTGGCGTTGATCCACAAACGTGCCCACGGTGTCGCGGTGGTGGTCTTCGAGGGTCGCCCGATCGGCGTGGTGCGCGAAGCGTCGTGCGCAGGTGTGGACCGGTTCACCCGGGTGCGCGACGTCGCCGTCACCGACTTCGTCACCGCACCGGAGGGCACCGAACCGCGCAAGATCTTCGACCTGCTCGAACACGCCCCCCTCGACGTCGCGGTGGTGACCGCCGCCGACGGCGCGCTGGCCGGCGTGCTGACCCGCACCGGGGCGATCCGCACCGGCATCTACAGCCCGGCCCTGGACAGTGCGGGCCGGCTGCGGATCGGCGCGGCGGTGGGCATCAACGGCGACGCGGCCGCCAAAGCCCGGGCCCTGGCCGAGGCCGGAGTGGACGTGCTGGTCATCGACACCGCGCATGGACATCAGGCCAAGACCATCGAAGCGATCAAGGCGATCGCCGCGCTGGACCTGGGGGTGCCGTTGGCGGCGGGCAATGTGGTGTCCGCACAGGGCACCCGCGACCTGATCGAGGCCGGTGCCGGCATCGTCAAGGTCGGGGTGGGGCCCGGAGCGATGTGCACCACCCGGATGATGACCGGCGTGGGCCGCCCGCAGTTCTCCGCGGTGGTCGAATGTGCCGCTGCGGCAAGACAATTGGGCGGACATGTGTGGGCGGACGGCGGCATCCGGCATCCGCGTGACGTGGCGCTGGCGTTGGCCGCCGGTGCGGCCAACGTGATGATCGGGTCGTGGTTCGCCGGCACGTACGAATCCCCCGGCGACCTGATGCGCGACCGCGACAACCAGCCGTACAAAGAGAGTTACGGCATGGCCTCCAAGCGGGCGGTGGTGGCCCGGACCGGCGCGGACAGCCCGTTCGACCGGGCCCGCAAGGCACTGTTCGAGGAAGGGATCTCGACGTCGCGGATGGGGCTGGACCCGCAGCGCGGCGGGGTCGAGGATCTGATCGACCACATCACCTCCGGCGTACGCAGCACCTGCACCTATGTGGGCGCGGCGAACTTGGAGGAGTTGTACGAGCGAGCCGTGGTCGGCGTGCAATCGGCCGCCGGATTCGCCGAGGGGCATCCCTTGCCCACCGGCTGGTGATCGGCCTGTGACCAATCCCGGCACTCTGATCAGCGTGCTGGCCATCCTGGGGCTGACCCTGGGGACGGCGATATTCGTCGCGGCGGAATTCTCGTTGACCGCCCTGGACCGCAGCGTCGTCGAGGCCAACGCCCGCAGCGGCGCCACCCGGGACCGCTTCATCCGGCGGGCGCACCGCCGGCTGTCGTTCCAGCTGTCGGGCGCGCAACTGGGCATCTCGGTCACCACGCTGGCCACCGGTTACCTGATCGAGCCGTTGGTGGCCGACCTGCCGCACCCGTGGTTCGACGCGGTGGGAATGCCGGACGAGGTGGCCAACACGGTCACGGTGATCCTGGCGCTGCTGGTGGTCACCTCGGTGTCGATGGTGTTCGGCGAGCTGGTGCCCAAATACCTGGGGGTGGCCCGGCCGCTGCCCACCGCGCGGGCAGTGGTGCTGCCGCAGTGGTTGTTCTCATTCCTGTTCACCCCGGCGATCCGGCTGACCAACGGCGCGGCGAACTGGATCGTGCGTCGACTCGGCATCGAGCCCGCCGAGGAACTACGCTCGGCCCGCACTCCGCAGGAACTGGTCTCGCTGGTGCGCACCTCGGCGCGCAGCGGCTCCCTGGACGACGTCACCGCGGCGTTGATGCACCGCTCGCTGCAGTTCGGTGCCCTGACCGCGGAGGAGCTGATGACACCCCGGTCCAAGATCGTGGCGCTGCAGACCGACGACACCGTTGCCGATCTGGTTGCCGCCGTCGCGGACACCGGCTTCTCCCGATTTCCGGTGGTGCGCGGCGACCTCGACGAGACGGTCGGCATCGTGCACGTCAAACAGGCGTTCGCGGTGCCGGCCGGCAAGCGCGCGCAAACTCTGCTGACCACGGTCGCCAAGCCGGTCCCGGTGGTGCCGTCGACGCTGGACGGCGACGCGGTGATGGCCGAGATACGCGCGAACTCGTTGCAGACTGCGATGGTCGTCGACGAGTACGGCGGCACCGCCGGGATGGTGACCGTGGAGGACCTGATCGAAGAGATCGTCGGCGACGTCCGCGACGAACACGACGACGCCACCCCGGACGTGGTCGCCTCCGGCGACGGCTGGCAGGTCTCCGGCCTGCTGCGCATTGATGAAGTGGAGACGGCCACCGGGTACCGGGCCCCGGAGGGGCCGTACGAGACGATCGGTGGGCTGGTGCTGCGCGAGCTCGGACACATCCCGGAGGCCGGCGAGTCGGTCGAACTGCCCGCGTTGGACCGCGACGGCCTGCCCGATGCCTCGGTGCGCTGGCAGGCCAAGGTGGTCCAACTGGACGGCCGCCGCATCGACCAGGTCAAACTGTGGGAGGTGGGCCAGGTGCCGGATGACCGGCAGGAAGCCGGCTCGCAGCGGGGCACTCTATGAGCTCCCTGCTGGCGGTGCTGCTGGCGATCCTGCTGATCGCCCTCAACGGGTTCTTCGTGGGCGCCGAATTCGCGTTGATCTCGGCCCGCCGCGACCGCCTCGAGGCGCTGGCCGAGCAGGGCCGGGCCAGCGCGGTGACCGTGATCCGGGCCGGTGAACAGTTGCCGGCCATGCTGGCCGGAGCCCAGCTGGGCGTCACAGTGTCCTCACTGCTGCTCGGCCGGATCGCCGAACCGGCGGTCGCTTCGCTGCTGCGCAGCTGGTTGGGGCTGACCGGCATCCCCCCGGCGCTGCTGCACACCCTGGCCTTCGTCATCGCGCTCGCCCTGGTGGTGACCCTGCACGTGTTGCTGGGTGAGATGGTGCCCAAGAACATCGCACTGGCCGGCCCGGAACGCACCGCAATGTTGCTGGTGCCGGCGTATCTGCCTTACGTGCGGCTGGCACGGCCCGTCATCGTGCTCTACAACAAGTGCGCCAACGCGATCCTGCGGCTGTTCGGCGTGGAGCCCAGGGATGAGCTCGACAGCACGGTGTCCACCGTGGAGCTTTCAGAGATGATCGCCGAGTCGCTGTCCGAGGGTCTGCTCGACCAGGAGGAACACGTCCGGCTGACCCGGGCGCTGCGGGTCCGCACCCGGGTGGTCGGGGACGTGGCGGTGCCGCTGGCCAGGGTGCACGCGGTGCCGGTCAGCGCGCCCGGATCCGGACCCACCATCGGCGCGATCGAACGGGCGTTGGGCCAGACCGGTTACTCCCGGTTCCCGGTGGTGGACGGCGACGGCAACTACCTCGGTTACCTGCACATCAAGGACGTGTTGGCACTCGGCAGCGATCATCCGGACACCGTGATCGATCTGGCGCTGGTCCGCGCCCTGCCGCGGCTACCCGGATCGTTGAACGTGCCCGATGCGCTGTCCCGGATGCGGCGCAGCAACAGCCACCTGGCGCTGGTGACCGCCGGCGACGGAGCGGTGGTGGCCATGGTCGCGCTGGAGGATCTGGTGGAGGACCTGGTCGGCAACATGCGCGACGACGCGCCCCGCGACTGAGCGGCCGCGGATCGCTCGCTCAGCGCGCCATCACCTGGTCGCGCAGGTCGCCCAGGCTACGCTCGTCGAGTTACCGCTCGGTAGTCTGACACCAGTGAATTGGGTCCAGAACAAGGCTGCGCGAGGGTGTCGAGGGGCCGGCAGTGGCCAGTACGGAGGAGAACGATGACTGATCGGGTTACCGAAGGCAACCTGCGTGTCGCCCGGGTGCTCTACGACTTCGTCAATAACGAGGCGCTGCCCGGCACCGGCATCGACCCGGACAGCTTTTGGGCCGGCGTCGACAAGGTGGTCACCGACCTCACCCCGCGCAACCAGGAACTGCTGGCCATTCGCGACGAGTTGCAGGCCCAGATCGACCGGTGGCACAAGCAGCGGGTGATCGCGCCGCTCGACGGCGAGGCCTACCGCCAGTTCCTCACCGAGATCGGCTACCTGCAGCCCGAACCGGACGACTTCACCATCACCACCTCCGGTGTCGACGACGAGATCACCAGCACCGCGGGCCCGCAGCTGGTGGTCCCGGTGCTTAACGCGCGCTTCGCACTGAACGCCTCCAACGCGCGCTGGGGCTCGCTGTACGACGCGCTGTACGGCACCGACGTCATCTCCGAAGCGGACGGCGCCGAGAAGGGGACGAGCTACAACAAGGTGCGCGGCGACAAGGTCATCGCCTACGCCCGCCAGTTCCTCGACGTCGCCGCGCCGCTGGCGTCGGGCTCCTGGTCGGAGGTGACGGGCCTGAGCATCGAGGACGGCCGGTTGCAGCTCGCCACCGGTTCGGAATCCACCGCACTGGCCAGTCCGGAGAAGTTTGTCGGATATTCCGGCGAACTCGGCTCCCCCAGCTGGTCGGTGCTGCTGGTGAACAACGGCCTGCACGTCGAGATCCTGATCGACCCCGAGTCGCCGGTCGGCCAGACCGATGCCGCCGGCATCAAGGACGTGGTGCTGGAGTCGGCGATCACCACCATCATGGACTTCGAGGACTCGGTGACCGCGGTCGACGCCGACGACAAGGTGCTCGGCTACCGCAACTGGCTCGGCCTGAACAAGGGTGACCTGTCGGAGAAGGTCAGCAAGGGCGGCGAGACGTTCACCCGGACCCTGAACGCCGACCGCACCTACAGCACCCCGGACGGCTCCGGTGAGCTCACCCTGCCCGGCCGCAGCCTGCTGTTCGTCCGCAATGTCGGGCACCTGATGACCAACGACGCCATCGTCGACGCCGACGGCAACGAGATCCCCGAGGGTATCCAGGACGCGTTGTTCACCGGTCTGGCCGCGATCCACGGGCTGCGCACCGGGGACGACAACGGGCCGCTGCAGAACAGCCGGACCGGCTCGGTGTACATCGTCAAGCCCAAGATGCACGGGCCCGACGAGGTCGCGTTCACCTGTGAACTGTTCAGTCGCGTCGAGGACGTCCTCGGACTGCCGCAGGGCACGCTCAAGGTCGGCATCATGGACGAGGAGCGCCGCACCACGGTCAACCTCAAGGCGTGCATCAAAGCGGCCGCCGATCGGGTGGTGTTCATCAACACCGGCTTCCTGGACCGCACCGGCGATGAGATCCACACGTCCATGGAGGCGGGTCCGATGATCCGTAAGGGCGCCATGAAGAACAGCGTGTGGATCAAGGCCTACGAGGACGCCAATGTCGACACCGGCCTGGCCGCGGGCTTCAAGGGCAAGGCCCAGATCGGCAAGGGCATGTGGGCGATGACCGAACTGATGGCCGACATGGTCGAGCAGAAGATCGGCCAGCCCAAAGCCGGCGCCACCACCGCGTGGGTGCCCTCCCCCACGGCCGCCACCCTGCACGCCATGCACTACCACGCGGTGGATGTGTTCGAAGTGCAGAACGAGCTCGAAGGCAAGAAGCGCACCACCATCGACGAGCTGCTGACCATCCCGCTGGCCAAAGAGCTGGCCTGGGCATCCGAGGAGATCCGCGAGGAGGTCGACAACAACTGCCAGTCGATCCTCGGGTACGTGGTGCGCTGGGTCGAACAGGGCGTGGGATGCTCCAAAGTTCCCGACATCCACAACGTGGCCCTGATGGAGGACCGCGCCACCCTGCGCATCTCGAGCCAGTTACTGGCCAATTGGCTGCGCCACGGCGTGATCACCCGCGAGGACGTCCGCGCCAGCCTGGAGCGGATGGCGCCGCTGGTGGACAAGCAGAACGAGGGCGACCGGTCCTACCGGCCGATGGCACCCGACTTCGACGACAGCATCGCCTTCCTGGCCGCCCAGGAGCTGATCTTGTCCGGCGGTCAGCAGCCCAGCGGTTACACCGAGCCGATCCTGCACCGCCGCCGGCGGGAATTTAAGGCCCGCGCGGGTGGGTAGGCACAGCAGACCCGACCCCGAGGATTCGCCGCTCGACGAGGATCCGGCGCCCTTCGACGAGGCCACCGCGATGGTGGCTGAGGAGACGCCACAGCCCCCGGGATTCGTCGACGACCCGGACGACCGCGGCTACCCGGAGGACGACTACTACGCGCCGTTCTCGGTGCAATCCCAGCCGGAGTTGCGTCCCGAAGATCGTCCAGATCCGCCGTTTCCGCCGGAGACCCCCGCGGACGACTACCCCGACTTCGGCACCCGCCCGACCGATGCGCAGTCGTCGGGCTCGGAGCCGCCGTCGGAACTGCCGGCGACGCCCCCGCCGCCGCTGTTCAGCGCCGGCCAGCGGGGCGTCAACGACTGGCAGGGCGGACACCGCAGCAGCGGCGGGCGGCGCGGGGTGAGCGTCGGCGTGATCGTGGCGCTGGTCAGCGTCGTCGTACTGGTCGCCGGCGTGATCTTATGGCGCTTTTTCGGCGACGCGCTGTCACACCGGTCCCACACGGCCGCCGCCGGGTGTGTAGGCGGTAAGGACTCGGTCGCCGTGCTCGCCGACCCGACGATCGCCGACCCGGTGAAGGAGTTGGCCGACAGGTTCAACGCGCAGGCGGGCCCGATCGGGGACCGCTGCGTCACGGTGACGGTGAAACCGGCCGGATCCGACGCCGTCATCAGCGGGTTCATCGGCAAATGGCCGAGCGAGCTCGGCAACCAGCCGGGCCTGTGGATCCCGGGCAGCTCGGTCTCGGCAGCGCGACTGGCCGGGGCCGCGGGCCAGAAGACGATCAGCGACAGCCGGTCGCTGGTGACCTCTCCGGTCGTGCTGGCCGTCCGTCCCGAATTTCAGCCGGTGCTGGCTAAACAAGACTGGGCGGCCCTGCCCGGCCTGCAGTCCAACCCCAACTCGATGGCCGCCCTCAACCAGGCGCCGTGGGGCTCCCTGCGGCTGGCGATGCCGATCGGCGGCAACGGCGACGCGTCGTTCCTGGCCGGTGAGGCGATAGCCGCTGCGTCGGCCCCCGCGGGTGCGCCCCCGACCGCCGGGACCGCCGCGGTGCGCACTCTGATGGCCGGTCAACCCAAACTGGCCGACGACTCGCTGAACGAGGCGTTCGCTGCGCTGCTCAAGTCCGGGGATCCGGCGTCCGCGCCGGTGCACGCAGTGGTCACCACCGAGCAGCAGTTGTTCCAGCGCGGTCAGTCGACCCAGGATGCCAAGAGCAAGCTGGCCTCCTGGACCCCGCCCGGACCGGTCCCGGTGGCCGATTACCCGACGGTGCTGCTCAACGGCACGTGGTTGTCGCAGGTCCAGACGACAGCGGCCAGCGCCTTCGCCCGATTCCTGCACAAGCCCGAGCAGCTGGCCAAGCTGGGTAAGGCCGGTTTCCGCGCGAACGACGTCAAACCGCCCAGCAGCCCCGTCACCAGCTTCGCGGCACTGCCCGGCACCCTGTCGGTCGGCGACGAGGCGACACGCGCCACGCTGGCCGACACCATGGCCACACCGTCGGCCGGACTGGCCGCGACGATCATGCTCGACCAGTCACTGCCGGTCGACGACGGCGGCGGCAAGACGCGGCTGGCCAATGTCGTGGCGGCCCTGAACACCAGGATCAAGGCGCTGCCGTCCACCGCGGTGGTGGGACTGTGGACGTTCGACGGTCACGAGGGGCGCTCGGAGGTGGCGGCGGGACCGCTGACCGACCCGGTGAACGGCCAGCCCCGGTCGGCGGCGCTGCAGGCGGCGCTGGACAAGCAATTCTCCTCCAGCGGTGGCGCGGTGTCGTTCACCACGCTGCGCATGATCTATCAGGAAATGCAAGCCAATTACCGCACCGGGCAACAGAATTCGATCCTGGTAATCACCGCGGGACCGCACACCGACCAGTCCCTGGATGGACCTGGCTTGCAGGAGTTCATCCGGTCCAGCGCCGACCCGGCCCGGCCCATCGCAGTCAACGTCATCGACTTCGGTGGCGACCCGGATCGCGCCACCTGGGAAGCCGTCGCCAAACTCAGCGGCGGCAATTACCAGAATTTGGCCACCTCGGCCGGCCCGGAACTGGCCACCGCGGTCAACGACTTCCTGAGCTGAACGCTTCTCACCGGGTGACCGGCTCCGGTGCCTCGCCGAACCGGGCCAGCACCATCGTCGCGGAGACCGCGACGGCGAAGCCCAGGATGACCACCCAGCCCAGGCCGGGGCGGGCGCTGTCGCCCAGCCATACGACCCCGACGAGTGCGGGCGCGATCGTCTCGCCGACGACCATCGCCGCCACCGTCGTGGTCACGGACCCGCGTTGCAGCGCGGAGGTGAGCAACAGGAACGCGACCAGGCCACCGGCACCCGCCGCGTACAGCGCCGGGTTCGCGTAGAACGCGAGCTTGGTCGGGTTGGTCACCTCGATCAGCCGCACCCCGACCTCGACGACGCCGAACCCGGTGCCGGCGCCGAAGCCGAGCACCAGCGACCGTGCCCGGTCGCCCAACCGGCTGGTCAGCGCGCCCCCGAGCAGCACCACCGCGACTACCACCAGCAGCGCCCAGCCGAGCCCGGCGGGGGCGCGCCGATAGTGCCCCGGCCCGGCCGCGAGCGCCAGCATCGCGAGGCTGACGCAGACCACGCCGACGGCTGTCCACTCGACCGGCGACAGCCGCGCGGACAGCATCCACGCCGCGACGATGCCGGTCACTGCGATCGAGGCGGCCAGTGCCGCGGCCACCACATAGATCGGCACCAGCCGCAGCGCCGCCACCTGCAGCAGAAAGCCCAGACCGTCCAACCCGATACCGGCGAGATAGCGCCACTGCCGCAGGGCGCGAAGCACCAGCATCGCGTCCACCCCGGAGTTGCCGCCGGGTTCGACGGCCCGGGTCGCCGCGGCCTGCAGCACCGTCGCCGAGCCGTAACACACCGAACAACCGAGCGCGAGCAGGAAACCGATCAGCACCCCTCGACACTACGAGGACATACCATCGGTTGCTGACGCAAGGAGGGTGATGACGATCAACTTCACGCCGGATCCAGCGCTGTACCCGTTCGAGTCGCGCTGGTTCGACAGCTCCCGGGGTCGGATCCACTACCTCGACGAAGGGGACGGCCCACCGATCCTGTTCTGCCACGGCAACCCGACCTGGAGCTTTCTCTACCGGGACATCGTGGTGGCGCTGCGGGACCGGTTCCGCTGCATCGCACCGGACTACCTCGGTTTCGGGCTGTCCGAGCGCCCGCCCGGATTCGGCTACCGGATCGAGGAGCATGCCGGGGTGGTCGGCGAACTCGTCGACCATCTCGGCCTGGACGGCTTTGTGACCATGGGTCAGGACTGGGGCGGCCCGATCGGCATGGCGGCCGCGGTCGACCGGGCCGACCGGGTGCGCGGCGTGGTGCTGGGCAATACCTGGTTCTGGCCCACCGACGTGCTCAGCACCAAGATCTTCTCCCGGGTGATGTCGAGTCCGCCGCTGCAGTATGCGATCCTGCAGCGCAACTTCTTCGTCGAGCGGCTCATCCCGGCGGGCACCCAGCGCCGGCCCGACGCCGCGGTGATGCAGCACTATCGCGCCGTGCAGCCCGACGCCGCCGCGCGGGTGGGCGTCGCCCGCATGCCCAAGGAGATCCTGGCCGCCGAACCGCTGCTGCAGCGGCTGGCGCGCGAGGTGCCGGCCCGGCTGGGCGGCAAACCCGCACTGCTGATCTGGGGCATGAAGGACTTCGCCTTCCGGCCGGGGCCGTCGCTGCCCCGGATGACGGCGGCGTTCCCCGATCACGTGCTGGTCGAGCTGCCGGCGGCCAAGCACTACATCCAGGAAGATGCGCCGCAGCGGATCGCGGCGGCCATCGTGGAACGCTTCGGTTAGGCGAACGCCTCGATCGGCGGGCAGGAGCAGACCAGGTTGCGGTCGCCGTAGGCGCCGTCGATGCGCCGCACCGGCGGCCACACCTTGGGCCGGAACGCCTTGCCCAGCGGGTACGCCGCCTCTTCGCGGGTGTAGGGGTGGTCCCAGACGGAGGCCACCAGGCATTCGGCGGTGTGCGGGGCGCCGCGCAGCGGATTGTCGTCCACCGGCCACTCCCCTCTGCCGACCCGGTCGATCTCCCCGCGGATACCGATCATCGCCTCACAGAACGCGTTGACCTCGGCCAGGCTCTCGCTTTCGGTCGGCTCCACCATCAGGGTGCCGGCCACCGGGAAACTCATGGTCGGTGCGTGAAAACCGTAGTCCGCCAACCGTTTGGCGACGTCGTCGACGGTCACGCCGGTGGCCTTGGTGATGCCGCGCAGGTCCAGGATGCATTCGTGGGCGACCATGCCGTTCTCCCCGGTGTAGAGCACCGGGAAGTACTCGTCGAGCCGGCGGGCGATGTAGTTCGCCGACGCGATCGCGGTCAATGACGCTGCCCGCAGCCCGTCGCCGCCCATCATCCGGATGTAGGCCCAGCTGATCGGCAGAATCGAGGCCGACCCGTACGGCGCCGACGACACCGGATGCCCCTGGGGAAGTTCCGGAGCGTACGGGTGACCCGGCAGGAAGTCCGCCAGGTGTGCGCGGACCGCGACCGGACCCACGCCGGGACCGCCCCCGCCGTGCGGAATGCAGAACGTCTTGTGCAGGTTCAGATGGCTGACATCACCGCCGAACCTGCCCGGCCGGGCCAGGCCGACCAGCGCGTTGAGGTTGGCGCCGTCGACGTAGACCTGGCCGCCGGCGTCGTGCACGGCCGCGCAGATCTCGGCGATGTCGTGCTCGTAGACGCCGTGCGTGGACGGGTAGGTGATCATCAACGCCGACAACCGCTCGGCGTGTTCGCTCACCTTGGCGCGCAGATCGTCGAGGTCGACGTCGCCGTTCTCGTGGCAGCCCACCACGACCACCCGCATCCCGGCCAGCGCGGCCGAGGCGGCGTTGGTGCCGTGCGCGCTGGACGGAATCAGACAGATGTCGCGGTGCGGCTCGCCGCGGCTGGCGTGGTAGTCGTGAATGGCCAGCAGGCCGGCGTACTCGCCCTGCGAACCCGCGTTGGGCTGCAGCGACACGGCGTCGTAGCCGGTGATGTCCACCAGCCAGCTCTCCAGGTCGGCGATCAGCCGACGCAGACCCGGGGTGTCGGAGGCCGGGGCGAAGGGATGCTGACGCCCGAATTCCGGCCAGGTGATCGGCTCCATCTCGGCGGCGGCGTTCAGTTTCATGGTGCATGAGCCGAGCGGGATCATGCTGCGGTCCAGGGCGATGTCCTTGTCCGCCAGGGTGCGCAGGTAGCGCATCATCGACGTCTCGGTGCGGTATTCGCTGAATGCGGGGTGGGTCAGGAAATCCGAAGTGCGCGTGCCGATGTCGGTCCCGGCTGATGGCCGGGCCGACACGCCGAGCGCCGCCAGCACCACGGCCACCTGCGTGTCGGTGGTGGCTTCGTCGCACGCTATCGACACGTGGTCGGCGTCCACCCGCCACAGGTTGATGCCGTCGGCTTTGGCCGCGGCCACCACCTGCTCGGCACGGCCGGGTACCCGGGCCAGCACCGTGTCGAAGTAGGTGTCGTGCACCAGCGCGGCACCCAGGGCCGCGGCGATGGTGTCGGCGTGGGCGTGCACCCGCCGCGCGATTGCGGTCAGGCCCTCGGCGCCGTGGTAGCTGGCGTACATGGCGGCCATCACCGCCAGCAGCACCTGTGCGGTACAGATGTTGCTGGTCGCCTTGTCGCGGCGGATGTGCTGTTCGCGGGTCTGCAGCGCCAGGCGGTACGCGACGTCGCCGTCGGCGTCCACCGACACCCCGACCAGCCGTCCGGGCAGCTGGCGGGCGTGCTTGGTGTGCACCGTCAGGTATCCGGCGTGTGGGCCGCCGAATCCCATTGGCACGCCGAACCGTTGGGTGGTGCCGAACGCGACGTCGGCGCCGATCTCGCCGGGCGGCGTCAATAAAGTCAGCGCCAGCAGGTCAGCGCCGACGGCCACCAGCGCTCCGCGGTCATGGGCCTGCGTGACCAGGGCGCTCCAATCGGTGACCCGGCCGCTGGCTCCCGGCAGTTGCGCGATGACGCCGAAGAACTCCCCGTCGGGCAGGCCGTCGCGCAGGTCCGCCGTCACGATCTCGATGCCCAACGGCTTCGCCCGGGTGGCCAGTATCGCCGCGGTCTGGTCGAACACGTCGGTGTCCACGGCCAGGCGGTTGGACCGACCCCGGAAGGCCCGGTGCATCAACGTCATCGCCTCGGCCGCCGCGGTGCCCTCGTCGAGCATCGACGCGTTGGCGATCTCGAGCCCGGTGAGGTCGGTGACCATGGTCTGAAAGTTCAGCAGCGCTTCCAGCCGGCCCTGGCTGATCTCCGGCTGGTACGGCGTATAGGCCGTGTACCAGGCCGGATTCTCCAAGATGTTGCGCAGCAGCACCGGCGGGGTGAACGTGTCGTAATAGCCCTGCCCGATCATCGACACCGCGACGGTGTTGCTGTCTGCCAGCGCTCGCAACTCGGCGAGCGCCTCCGACTCGGTGGCCGCGGCCGGCAGCCGATCCAGTCCCGGGGCAGCGCCCGATTCGCTCAGCTTGTCCAGGATGCCGGACGGGACCGCCTTGGCGGCCAGCTCGTCGAGCGAGTCGACACCGATGACGGCGAGCATAGTGGCGACGGCGTCGCCGTCCGGGCCGATGTGCCGGTCTGCAAAGGTTTGGTGGAGCACAGCGGGAATCTCCTGACATGGGGGACGCGACCAAGGTCCTCCCCCTCTGTCCTCACCCGAGTGCCGGGCGCCTGAGAGATTCGGCGGCTACGCCTTTCCCCATCGGCGGGTGTGGGGGTGGATCCCGCACCGCTTTCCAGAGGCATCGTTGTCTGGCGCGGTCCGGGTGCCTGAGAGGTTGACGGAGAGGTGTTGCTCCTTCGGCGTCTGTAGCTGGCGGCCACAGAGCTCTCCCGCGCGAGAGCGATGCGGGTACCAGTTTACTGCGCGCGGTTTGAGCGCGTCAGCCGATCTTGCGGTCGCGGTGTTTGCGCCGCGAAGCCAGCTCGTCCTCGGGGGCGGCGATCGACTCGCCGCCGTCGGCGCGCTCGCCGGGGAAGTCGGCGATCACGCCGGTCAACTCGCGCATCGCACCCGAGACGGCGATCCCGAACACGCCCTGGCCGCCCTGCAGCAGGTCGACGACCTCTTCGGCCGAGGTGCATTCGTAGACGCTGGTGCCGTCGGAGAACAAGGTGATGTTGGCCAGATCCTGCACGCCGCGCTGCCGCAGATGGTCGACCGCGACGCGGATGTTGTGCAGCGAGATCCCGGTGTCCAGCAGACGCTTGACGATCTTGAGGACCAGGATGTCCTTGAACGAATAGAGCCGCTGGCTGCCGGATCCGGCCGCGCTGCGGATCGAGGGCACCACCAGCGAGGTACGTGCCCAGTAGTCCAGCTGGCGGTAGGTGATGCCGGCGATCTGGCAGGCACTCGGCCCACGGTAGCCCACCAACTCGTCCGGCACGGAGTCGTCGGGGAACAGTCCGGGCTGCACCGGTTCGCCGGCCACCACCGGCTTGGATCCGGTAGCCGGGTGATCGGCAAGGTCAAGCTGTCCTTGACGTGGCTGCTCGCTCACGGTGCATCCTCTCGCCGATCGCGCTGGTGGTTCAAAGCTGCGTCACTGACTGCCCCAACAGCCACGTTATTCTCAGGCCCGAGTGTGCTAGAGCATACGCCGTTCGGTGGCTGCCGTGCTGTGGGTCCATCATCAACTCGTCATCAAAGTATGGCGGCCGCCCGAAGGACTGAGTGATATCCGGCAGGCGTGTCGACATTCCGTTGTGTGATATGAGACGCATCCGTGATCTCGGGCGGGTACCCGATCACGTCGCCTTGAAATCGTCGGGCGACACGCTGTCGAGAAACTCTTTGAATTTCTCCACCTCGTCCTCGCGGACGGGGCTGCCGCCCTCTTCGTCGCTTTCATCCGGAATCAGCAGACCGGCTTGGGCGAGCACCGACTCCTCGACATAGATCGGCACGTTGACGCGCAGGGCGATCGCCACCGAGTCCGACGGCCGGGCCGACACCTTGATGTCCCGGTCGAAGATCAAGTCCGCGTAGAAGGTGCCTTCCTGCAGATCGACGATGCGTACCTCTTTGAGCGAATGCCCAAGCGCGGCAATCAAATCCCTGATCAGGTCATGGGTGAGCGGGCGCGGGGGTTCGACACCCTGTTGCTCCAGGGCGATCGCGGCGGCCTCCGACTGGCCGATCCAGATCGGCAGGTACCGGTCACCGTTCGTCTCGCGCAGCAGCAGCACCGGCTGATTCTGCGGCTGCTCGACACGAATGCCGACAACACGAACTTCACCCATCTGTGTCTGCCCTCCGCACGCCGCTGCCGTCGAAGGTGAAGTCTAGTCCTCAGCGATGCAGTACGTCGCGAACGGCCGACTTGATCAGCGAGGTGTGCAGCGTGATCGCCAGTGCGGCGACTTCGCGCGCCAGCTCGTCGGCCCGGTCCCGCGCGCCGGCTTTGCCCGCCTTGACCAGCGGCCCGGCGATCTGGGCGATCAGGTCCGACTGCCGGTCCGCCGCGGAGCGGAACGCACGCAAATGCCTTGGCTCCACGCCGTAATCGGCGAGCGCACGCGCACACTGCAGAATCACCACCGCGTGCTCGTCGAAGAATCCGCCTGGGCCGGTGGTGATGACCCCCGCCTTCAGCAGGGCGGTCAGGGTGCCCTCGTCGACGCCCGAACGGTCCAGCAGATCGTCGCGACTGAGCCGGACGGCGGTGGGTGAGACCGCGGCCGGCTCCGGGCCCGAGTCGGTGCCATCGCCCGCCACCGACACCAATCGCGGTACCGCGTAAGGAGATCCGACCGCCGGCAGCTCCCCGTCGGGCTGGGCGTCGAGCTGTGCCCGGATCACCTTCAGCGGCAGGTAATGGTCGCGCTGGGCGGTCAGGATGAAGCGCAGCCGCGCGCAGTCGTAGGCGGTGAATCTCCGATAACCCGACGCCGCGCGTTGCGGCGTCACCAGCCCCTCGGCCTCCAGGAAACGAATCTTGGAGATGGTGACATCGGGGAAGTCCGGTCGCAGCAGGTCCAGGACCGCCCCGATCGACATCCCGGAAAGTGCCGGGCTATCGGGTGCGCTCACTAGCCGCCGGATCCCCCGTCGTCGTCACCCTTGGGTCCGGTCAAGAAGACCAGCCGGAACTTGCCGATCTGAACTTCGTCACCGTTGGCCAGCACCGCGGAATCCACCGGTTCACGATTCACATAGGTGCCGTTGAGGCTGCCGACGTCGACGACGTTGAATTCCGAGCTTTCCAAGCGGAATTCGGCATGGCGACGGCTCACCGTGACGTCATCGAGAAAGATGTCGCTGTCGGGATGCCGGCCGGCAGACGTGATGGCCTGGTCCAGCAGGAACCGGGACCCGGCGTTAGGCCCGCGTTTGACGACCAGCAACGCCGACCCGGCCGGGAGCCCCTCCACGCCCGACACCGAACTCTCGGTACCCGCCTGCGCGGGTGCGTCCAGTTCGTTGAGGAAGTCGGCGCGGAAGACCGAGGTGGTCTCCACCGTGACTTCGTCACTCTGCTCGTTATCCGTCACCCGCTGCTCCTCACTGGCCGCTGTGGCGTCCATATGCCGGCGTAGTACGGGCCGTAGCTCGGCCCGCTTCCCACTCGCATTTACCGCTTGTACTGCTGTCTACCGCTTCACGTCCGTGCTGCCTTGACCGTACCGCGCACAGGTTGTCGATGTGGCAACCACCTGCAGGATCGTAAGCCCCGCACCCCGGCTTGTTCTACATCCGGCGCGCGACCCGCGATCCGCCCCGAAACTGGGAGGTTAGCAACCGTCATTCGGCCAGCGTGCCGCGGTAGGCCTCAGCGTCGAGCAGACCGGCGATAGCCGAGTCCAGGGCGGCGACGTCGGCGCAGCCCACCTGGAGTTCCAGCAGCCAGCCGGCGCCGTACGGGTCGGAATTCAGCAGCTGCGGCGTGCCGTCCACATCGCCGTTGACCGCAGACACGGTGCCCGACACCGGCGCATACAGATCGGACACGGATTTGGTGGATTCCACCTCACCGAACGAATCTCCGGCGCGCAGTTCGGTGCCCACGTCCGGCAGCTGGACGAAAACCACGTCACCCAGTGCCGACTGCGCGAAATCGGTGATCCCGACCCGCACGGTGTCTTCCCCGCTGCGGCGCACCCATTCGTGTTCGGCGGTGTAGTGCAGATCGGAGGGGATATCGGTCACGGTGATCCTGTTCTGGTCGATGGCCGGGGCTGCTTCACTTGACGGGCTGAGCGTATTGGCGCGTTTTCGGTGGCCGCAAGGTGGTCACCTCGACGTGGTCGGACTGCTGCACCGACATCCGTCCGCCGACGCGTTTGACGCTGTCCTCCGCACCGCCCGGAATGTTCATCGCCGCCGCCAGTGTCGGCGGATCACCAATGGCCAGAAGCGAATACGGCGGGGCGAAAGCTTTGTTGTCGATGGTCAACGAGCCCGCCGAGCCGACCACCCAGGTGTCGACGCCGACTCGCACCGACTGCTGCGCGTCGTTGATCTGGATGGCCTCGGCGCCCGCGGCGCGCAACTCGTTGATCACGTCCAGCATCACCTCCGGCGCCACCCCGGGGCCGGGGTCGTCGATCCTGATGGTGACGCCCGGTCCGGTCGCACCCACCGCGCCGACCAGGATGGACAGCGCGGCCAGGCGTGCCTGGGCGTTCTCGATGGCGGCCTGATCGGTGTTGCCCGACGCCTGCAGCCTGTTCAGCGTGTTCTGCAGGTCGGCGACTTCGGTGCTCAGCGTCGCCTCCCGCTGCCGCAGCGAATCCAGCAGCACCAGCAGGTCGGCGGGTCGGGCGGTTTCCAGGGAGTCGCCGGACTCGTTCTGCCGGACCTGGGTGACGATCGCGACACCCAGCACCAGGCACAGCAGCACGGCCAGCGTGCCGAACGCCAGGCGGGACCGGCCGGCCTTCGGGCGCCGCCGGCCGTCCGGGGGCAGCTCGTGCCGCCCGCGGTGCGCAGCCTCGGGCGACTTCGCCTCGTCCTGGCTCACCCACACCTCATCTCAGAGCTCAAGTCACGCCCCGAACAGTCGGCGGCGCAGCGCGGCTGCGTTGCCGAAGATCCGGATGCCCAGTACGACGATGATGGCGGTGGACAGCTGAGTGCCGACGCCCAGTTGGTCGCCGACGTAGACGATCAGCGCCGCCACCAGCACGTTGAACACGAACGAGACGACAAAGACCTTGGGGTCGAAGATGCGTTCCAGGTAGGCACGCAACCCGCCGAAGACCGCGTCCAGCGCGGCGACGACGGCGATCGGCAGGTACGGCTGGATCACCTCGGGAACACTGGGGTGAAACACCAGGCCCAGCACGATGCCGATGGCGAGGGCGGCGATTCCGATCATGCCGGCAGATGACTTCTCACTTGACTTTCCTTACGGCCCAATCTGGTTGGCGAACGTGACCTCCCGGACAGCTCCGGCCGGCAGCGCTAGACCGTCCCCCACGTTGACGTTGACGCCCACACCATAGGAGACCTCCAGCAGCCTAAGCCGACGCAGTCCGGGACTGCGATCGAAGGCGTCCCGCATCGCCTTCGGGGGCCCGATCGCCACGATGGTGTACGGGCTGGTGGTCGGGTTGTTGTCGACCAGGATCGCGCCGCCGGCTTGCCGGATGGTCACATTGGGGCCGATCCGGGCGCCGTCGATCGAAATCGCTTCGGCGCCACTGGCCCACAACGAGTTGACGACGAGTTGCAGGTCGCGGTCCAAGATGATCTGTTGCCTGCCGCTCACCCGCTGCTTGGAGGCGTCGGACAGGTTCGGTCCGGCGCCGGGGTCGGTGACGGTGACGGTCACACCCGGGCCGATCACCGCGGTGCTGGCGGCGGCCAGGCTCAGCGCGTCGAGGCGGGTCAGCAGACGTTGCCCCTCGGCGTCGTCGGTCAATGCGAGCCGCTGCACCTCGTCGACCTTCGCGGCCAGCGCGCTGCGCTGCCGGAACAGCCGGGTCGCGGCGGACTGCGTGGACCGGACATTCGCGGTCAGCAACTGCTGAGCCGTCCGCACCCCGGGCGCAACCGAACGGGCCTGGGCCACGGCGGCGGCGAACACCGCGGCGACCAGGGTCGCTGCCAACGCCTGCCACATCCAGCCGAAAGCTCGGGCGCGGTGGGTTTCCGGCGCGCCGCTGCGCTCGCGTGCGGCGGCCGCAGCCGCGTAGCCGGGGTCCAGATGCTCCGACAATAGGGCGCGGAGCAGCGAGGGCACCGGGATACGTTTCGGGCGGGATGTGTGCGCGCTCAGGCCGGCGTTGGGGTCGTAGCCCCCGAGCAGCCGATCGGGCTCAGTCATGCTCCTGCCTTCGGGTCGGCTGCAGCGCGGCTGACCTTCGGCATCGTGCGCAGGACCAGCACCACCTGCACCAGGTACAGCACGAACGCCCACAGGTACATGTACATGCCCCAGATCAGAAACGCCCACCCGCAGTACCCCACGACCCGGCTCCACAGCGCGTCCCACTGACCCAGCAGGACCAGCGGGAAACCGCACATCAGGGCAAAGGTCGCGGCCTTACCCACATAGGAGACCGGCAGCGCCGACAGGCCGCGGCTGCGCAGCAGTGGCAGGGTGGCGGCCAGCAGCGCGTCGCGGCCCACCAGCGTCAGCACGAACCACCAGGGCGCTATCCCGCTCAGGGCGAACACGATCGGGACGGTGACCATGTAGAGCCGATCGACGGCCGGGTCCAGCAGCGCCCCCAGCCGCGACGACTGGTCCAGCAGCCGGGCGATCTTGCCGTCCGCCCAGTCGGAGAACCCGCTGAACATCAGGATCGCCACCGCCCAGCTGTGGATATGGGCGACCAGCATCAGGTAGATGAAGACCGGAATGAGGGCCAGCCGCACGATGCTCAGCACATTGGGCACCGTCAGCACCCGATCCTGTGCCAACCCAGGCTCCATGAGCCGTGACCTTAGCCCGCCGACGATGCCGTCCGCACGCGGAGGGCTGAGGAGGTGGGCGATGCAGCCGGGCCCGCCGACGATGCCGTCCGCACGCGGAGGGTTGAGGAGGTGGGCGATGCAGCCGGGTCCGCCGACGATGCCGTCCGCACGCGGAGGGTTGAGGAGGTGGGCGATGCAGCCGGGTCCGCCGACGATGCCGTCCGCACGCGGAGGGCGTGTCTAGCCGGAGCTCAGCGGAAGACGCCGGGCAGGCTCAGCGTGGACAGGGTGTCGTCGGACAGCGGGTTGTCGTTGACCATGTAGGTCCACGTCGACGTCGGCCGGGCGAGCTTGGACAGGTCCAGCCCCTGCTCGTCTTCGAGGATGTTCGCCGTCTCGAACGTCTGCTGCGCCGCCTCGATCGCATCGGCGGCCAGCGAGGCGAACGCATCCACTGCCATCCGGTGGAACTCGTCGAGCGGATTCTGCCGACCCAGTGCCCGCAGGTGGATGCTCTCCCGGATATCGGCCAGATACGCGAGGTGATCAGCCCAGCCGCGGTCGAGGTGATAGAGCATGATCAACCGGCAGATCTTCTCCAGTCGCTCCTCGGAGAGATCTTCGGCCAGCTCCTTGTATCGCTTGGGGGCCAGCTCCTCGAGTTCCTCGCGCGCGGTCGCGTCGCGCAGCAGCGTGTTCCGGCGATCGACGATGATCGCCCGCTGCTGGGCGATCAGCTGGTTGTAGCGCCAGGTGTTGGCGTGCACGTCGAGCATCCGGCCCTCGGCGACCCGCTGCGCGTGATCGAGCAGTCCGGCCGCCTTCGGACTGACGATGCGGCCGTCTTCGTCGGTCTGCATCGGCAGCTTGTTGTGGTCGAGGTTGGCCGACACCACGTCGTCCTCCCAGCTGGAGAAGAATACCGACGAGCCCGGGTCACCCTGGCGTCCCGCGCGGCCCCGGAGTTGGTTGTCCAGCCGCTGGGTGTGGTGCCGGCCGGTGCCCACCACGTGCAGGCCGCCCAGTTCCGCGACGCGGTCGTGGTCGGATTCGTCGGATCCGCCCAGCCGGATGTCGGTGCCCCGGCCGGCCATCTGCGTCGACACGGTGACCACGCCGTGCTTGCCGGCCTCGGCGATCACCTGCGCCTCTTCCGCGTCGTTCTTCGCATTCAGCAGCACCGCGGGAACGTCGCGACGCAACAGCCGCTCGTGCAGGTCCTCGGATTCGGCGACGTCGCGGGTGCCTACCAACACCGGCTGCCCGGTCTTGTGCACCTCGGCGATGTGCTCGACGATCGCGTCGTTCTTGGCGGCCGCGGTGATGTAGACCCGATCGGATTCGTCCTCGCGGATGTTGGGTGTGTTCGGCGGAATCGGCGACACACCCAGCTTGTAGAACTGACGCAACTGCTCACCGGCGGCCAGCGCGGTGCCGGTCATCCCACACACTGTGGTGTACCGGTTGATCAGCGCCTGCACGGTGATGGTGTCGAGCACCTCACCGGTCTCGGTGGTCTCGATGCCTTCTTTGGCCTCGACGGCGGCCTGCAGACCGTCGGGCCAGCGCTGCAGCTGCGCGATGCGCCCGCGCGAGGAGTTGATCAGGTGCACCGCGTCGTCGCGCACGATGTAGTGCACGTCGCGCTGCAACAAGACGTGCGCATGCAGGGCGACGTTGATTTCGGTCAGCGTGGTGCCGACGTGTTCCTCGGAGTACAGGTCGATTCCGCCGAGCGCCTTCTCGACCTTGCGGGCACCCGATTCGGTGAGATGGACGTTGCGGCTGTCGGAATCGGTGTCGTAATCGGTCTCCGGGTTCAACCGGCCGACCAGGTTGATGATTTCCACCCGCGGGGTCTCCCGGTGGCTGGTGCCGGCCAGCACCAGCGGCACCAGCGCCTCGTCGACCAGCACCGAGTCGGCCTCGTCGATCAGCGCCACGTCGGGATTCGGCGAAACCAGGTCCTCCACGTCGGTCACCAACTGGTCGCGCAGCACGTCGAACCCGATCTCGTTGACCGAGGCGTAGGTGACGTCGCAGTCGTAGGCCGCGCGGCGGTCCGCACTACTGGACTCCGCGGTGATCCAGCCGACCGTCAGGCCCATCGCCTCGATCAGCGGACCCATCCATTCGGCGTCCCGGCGGGCCAGATAGTCATTGATGGTCACCACGTGCACATGTCGGCCGGCCAGCGCGTACCCGGCCGCCGCGATCGCACCGGCCAGCGTCTTGCCCTCACCGGTGGCCATCTCGATGACGTCCCCGGCGAGCATGCGCAGCGCACCCAGCAGCTGGACGTCGAACGGGCGCAACCCGGTTGTCCGCTCACCGGCCTCCCGGGCGATCGCCAGGAACTGGGGGATGTCGTCGGAATCGGCGAGATCGTCGAGGTTGAGCAGTTTGGAGGCCTTGCGCAACTTTTCGTCGCTGAGGTCGGCGGCTTCCTTGTCGTACTCCTCGGAAGCCGTCACGACCTCCATCGAGCGGCTGCGGTCCTTTTCGGTGCTGGCGCCCAGCAGACGCCAGAAGCGGCCGCTCAGACGGCCGGGTTGGGAACGGGTGGTCTTAGGCACAGCCCAACGGTACGCGGCGGCATTTACGCCAGGTTGGAGCGGCGCGGGTAGGCGACGCTGGGATCGGTCAGGACGTTGACGACCGAAGGCAGCCCGCTGGCGAAGGCGCGGTCCAGCGCAGGGCGAAGCTCGGCCGGTGCCGAGACCAGTTCGCCGTGCGCGCCCAGGGCACGGGCCACCTCGTCGTACCGGGTGCCCGGACGCAGTTCAGCCACTACCGAGTAGCCGTACAGCGCCTCCATCGGGTGTTTCTCCAAACCCCAGATGCCGTTGTTGCCCACCACCGACACCACCGGCACGTTGTGCCGGACCAGGGTGTCCCATTCCATCCCGCTGAACCCGAACGCGCCGTCGCCCTGCAGCAGCACCACCTGCCGGTCCGGGTGAGCGAGCTTGGCCGCCAACGCGTATCCGGGACCCGAGCCCAAGCAGCCGAACGGGCCGCTGTCCAACCAGCAGCCCGGCTGGTAGCTGTCGATCACCCGGCCGGCGTAGGAGCCGAAATCTCCGGCGTCGATGACCACGATCGCGTCGCGATCCAGCAGCGGGGCCAGCTCGGCGTAGACGCGCATCGGGTGCAGCGGGATGCGGTCTTCGGCGAGTTCGGCCTGTTCCAGGTCGCGCGCGGCGGATTCGGCCAGCCGCAGCTCGTCGATCCAACTCTGGTGCCCGGTCGCGCCGCATCCGGCCAGCGTCGACAGGATCGCGTCGAGGTCGCCGTACAGCTCGGCGGCCACCGGGCGCGGATGGCCACGCTCCGGGCGGGCCCGGTCGGCCACCACCAGCTGGGTCTGCTCGCCGAACACCTTGCCGAAGCCCAGCCGGAAGTCCATCGGGACGCCGACGATCAGCGCCACGTCGGCGCCGCCCAACGCTTTCGAACGAGCCCGGGAGAACGCCAGCGGATGGTCGGCGGGCACCGCGCCGCGGGCCATCCCGTTCATCAGCACCGGAATGCCCAGCTGCTCGGCGAGGCGCAGCAGTGCGATCTCCCCGCGACCCCACCAGACATTCGTGCCGGCCATGATCACCGGCCGCTGGGCCTTGGACAGCAGGTCGGCTGCCCGGTCCAGCGCGTCGGTGTCGGCGCTCGACGGTTCCGGCAGGTCGAACAGGGCACCGACGCGCCCGTCGTCGTCGGCCATGGAGAAGACGTGATCCATCGGGAAGTCGACGAATCCCACCCCCGACGGTGCGCCCACCGCGGCCCGCAGTGCCTGGTCGACGAGCCGGCCCGCGTCCTCGGCTGACTGGGCGGTGGCAGCGAAACGGGTCAGCGGCGCCACGAACGGCACATGGTCGATCTCCTGCAGCGAACCCATTCCCCAGCGCAACGCCGGTGCCCGGCCGCCCAGCACCACCAGCGGGGACTGATTCTGCTGCGCGGCCGCCATGGCGCTCATGCCGTTGGTGATACCCGGCCCCGCCGTCAACGCGGCCACACCCGGCACCCGGGTCACCTTCGACCAGCCCTCCGCGGCGAACGTCGCGGTCTGCTCGTGGCGGGTGTCGATCAGCCGCACCCCTTCGTCGCGGCAGCCGTCGTAGATCGAGAACAGATGCCCGCCGGACAGAGTGAACATCGTGTCGATGCCGCTGGCCTTGAGCCGGCGGGCGATGAGCCGGCCGGCGTGGACGGTGGGTGGAGCTGCGGTGCTCATCCCGGCAGCCTAACCGCCGCGCTCGGGTACCTTCGCGGGGAAGTACGCGTCGCGTGCCAGCCTGCTAGGAGGCGTCGAAGTTGGACAAGAAGCCGTTCCAGCCGTCCATCGACTGGTCTGCGGCACCCCTGGACTCCATTGAATGGCTCGCACTTGCGTGGCTGATCAGTGCGGCCTGCATCGTGACCGTGGTGGTCGTGCTGCGATATGCGACCGTGTGGGGCCGGCAGTTCTGGCGGATCACCGGCGACTACTTCACCGGCCCGCACGCCGTCCGCGTGTGGCTGATGCTGGGCGTGCTGCTGATGATGGTGCTGTTCTCGGTGCGGCTGGACGTGTTGTTCAGTTACCAGGGCAAGGATCTGTACGACTCGCTGCAAGCCGCGTTCGAAGGCATGGGCGCGGGAAATGCCGCAGTCACCCGCTCCGGCAGGCACGGCTTCTATATGTCATTGCTGCACTTCAGCGTGTTGGCCGCCATCTTCATCGGGCGGATCCTCCTCGACATCTATCTGACCCAGCGGTTCGTCATCAGATGGCGCATCTGGCTGACCGCCCGGCTCACCGACGACTGGCTGGACGGCCGGGCCTACTACCGGGACCTGTTCATCGAGGAGCCCATCGACAACCCCGACCAGCGCATCCAGCAGGACGTCGACGTCTTCACCGCCGGCGTCGGCGGCACCGCGAACGCACCCGGCAACCAGGCGCAGGGGATGTTGCTGTTCGGTGCGGTGCATGCGATCGCCGCGGTGATCTCGTTCGCCTCGATTCTGTGGAACCTGTCCGGACGGCTGGAAATTTTCGGTGTCGGGCTGCCCCGCGCGATGTTCTGGATCGTGCTGGTCTATGTGGTGGTGGCGACCGTGGTGGCCTTCCGGCTCGGCCGGCCGATGATCTGGCTGAGCTTCTCCAACGAGAAGCTCAACGCCGCATTCCGTTATGCCCTGGTGCGGTTGCGCGACGCGGCCGAGGCGGTGGGCTTCTACCGTGGCGAGCGGGTCGAACGTGCGCAGTTGTGGCGGCGCTTCACGCCGATCATCGACAACTACCGTCGGTACGTCCGGCGGACCATCATCTTCGACGGCTGGAACTGGACGATGGGTCAGTCGATCGTCCCGCTGCCCTGGGTGGTGCAGGCACCGCGGTTGTTCTCCCGGCAGATCACCTTGGGCGACGTCGGGCAGACGGCGAGCGCGTTCACCCACATCGAGGGCGGCCTGTCGTTCTTCCGCTACAGCTACGACAGGTTCGCGCCCTACCGCGCCGCGATCATCCGGCTGCACGGACTGGTGGACGCGAACCAGAAGGGTCGCGCGCTGCCGTCGGTGCTGGTGCAGCCGAGCCGGGACGCAGTCGTCGAACTCGCCGACATCGAGGTGCGCAGTCCCGCCGGGGACCGCCTGATCGACCCGGTCGACGTGCAGCTCGATCGGGGTTCGTCGCTGGTGATCGTGGGCCAATCCGGGTCGGGGAAGACGACGCTGCTGCGTAGCCTCGCCGAACTGTGGCCCCACGCTTCGGGCACGTTGCGCTGCCCGGCCGGTGAGAACGAGACGATGTTCCTGTCCCAGTTGCCCTACGTGCCGCTGGGCACCCTACGCACCGTGGTGAGCTACCCGAATGCACCCGACGATGTCGCCGACGACACGCTGCGCGCGACGCTGATCAAGGTCGCGTTGGCGCCCCTGTGCGATCGGCTGGACGAAGAGCGCGACTGGGCCAAGGTGCTCTCCCCCGGTGAGCAGCAGCGCGTCGCGTTCGCCCGCATCCTGCTCACGAAGCCGAAGGCGGTATTCCTCGACGAGAGCACGTCGGCTCTCGACGAAGGGCTGGAATTCGCGCTCTACCAGCTGCTGCGTAGCGAACTGCCGGATTGTGTGGTGGTCAGTGTGAGCCACCACCGGGCCGTCGAGTTGCTGCACGAACGCCGGCTGGAGTTGCTGGGCGGCGGCCGGTGGCGGCTGGGCCCGGTGGATCAGAAGCCCGCGCAGGTCTAGGTCGTCGCCGCCGCGGCCGCGTGCGCTCCGGCGCGGCGCCCGAAGAAGGATCCCTCACCCAACTGCGTCCCGCTGGCGTATCCCTTGCCGTCCTGGGCGATGTTGGAGGCGCCGGCGCCGGCGGCATACAGACCCGGGATGACGCTGCCGTCGGCGCGCCGCACCTGCCCGTCCAGGGTCACCGCCAGGCCACCGATGGTGAAGCCGGAGTACATCGCCCGCCCGAGCGACAGGTCGAACACCGCCCACGGACTCTTATCTTGTGCCGCAAGGTATTCCGGCTGCTTGTGAAACTCCGGGTCGTCGCCCTTGGCGGCGAATTCGTTGTAGCGCTGCAGCGTCGCGGCGAGGTTGCCGGCGGGGATGCCCAGCGCTTCCTCCATTTCGCCGATCGTCTCGTAGCCGTCCAGGAACTTGATCAGCGGCATCTCGGGCATCTGCATGTGTGCTTCGTCGACCACCAGGTACGCGGTCTGCTCGGGCTGTTCGAGGACGAACGCCGAGGTACGCGAGTGATAGGAGTCCTCGGCGACGAACCGCTTGCCCTCCTTGTTGACGATCACCCCGGTCAGCAGGATCTCCGGCGGATAGGCCGCCGCGGTGATGAACAACTCGTCCATGAATTTGGTCGCGCCGCCTGCCGAGACACCCAATCGGATACCCAGGCCGTCGTCGTTGGGGTTGCCCAGGATGTAGGGCGCGACCATCCCGTGGTGTTTGGTGCGCCGTTGCTGGCCCAGGGCGGGCGTGTGAGTGGCGACCATGTCCGGGTTCATCGCGAAACCGCCGGCGGCGATCACCACTGCCTTGGCCCGGACGGCCCCGGTGTCGGCGAAATGCTTCCAGCTCACCCCGACGACAGCACCGCCGTCGTCCACGATCAGATTGGTGGCCCCGGTCTCGTAGCGGATGGCTACGCCGAGCTCGTCGGCGCGCTTGAGCAGCAGGTCGATCACCATCGCCGCACCACCTAACTCGCCGGGCACCGGCACGGAGTGCCCGCGCGGCGCCGGGACGGCCTGCTCGCAGAACGGCCATACCTTCTCGTTGCCGGTGTAGCTGAGACCTTCGGTGCCCGGGGGTACGACCACCTTGCCCGGGTAATAGCTGCGCTCGAACTGGAACCCCAGCCCCTCCAACCAGTCGAAGTGCTCCACGCTGCCGTCGCAGTAGGCGCGAATCTTGTCCAGTTCGGGCTCGCGCGACACCGCGACCAGGTACTTGTACATCTCCTCCGCAGAGTCGGAGTGCCCGGTGGCCTCCTGGACCGCGGTGCCCCCACCCAGATAGAAGTGCCCGCCGGCCATCGAGGTGGTGCCACCGGCCGCGGCCGCGCGTTCCAGCACCAGCACCCGGGCGCCTTCGGCGGCTGCGCTGACCGCAGCACACCCGCCGGCGATACCGAAACCGAGCACCAGCACGTCGACCTCGTCCGACCAGGACCCGACCGTGTCCACCCGGACCGTTGCTGGGATGTCGGTGCTCATCGGGGCCCCTCCTGGTTGTTGCGCACGTCGTCGGAGCGGCTCATCACTGCTCCCGTTTCAGGTAGTCGTAGAACGCCTTGATCTCGTCGGACAGGTAGGCGATCTCCACGAACGGCACGCCCGCCTGCGGCGCCGACACGTAGGCGAAATGCATTCCGCCGGGCATCACGCCCTGTTGCACGACCGTCGCACCCCGGGTCGCGGCATCGGCGAGGGCCGCGTCGAACTTCGCGAGTGTTTCGGCCGCCACGCAGATGTGGTGCAGACCGGGGCCGTGGTCCCGCAGAAAGTCACTATAGATATTCTCCCCGCGGACCGGCTCGATCAGCTCCAGCTGCATGTCTCCGAGGTAGCTCAGGGCGATATTCGCGACGAAATCCGCCGGCTCGCCGCGGTACGTGCACGTCTCGGGACCGAAGTGCACCTCTGGGATCCGCACCCACTTGCGAACGCCTAACAGGCCGGTGAGAGCGGTTTCGGTGGTGCCGAGATCCGCCGCCACCCAGGCGATTTGAATGGGCGACTGAACGAGGAGGTTCATCGTCTCGCAGAATATCCCAGTCGCGCGCCGGCCAGGACTGCTGGTGAGCACTTTGCCGTGTCCGCCGCGCCGCGGGCGCGGACACGGCGGTGAACGTGTTCTAGTTGATGCTCAGTGTCGGGCCAGAACCTCGACCAGCAGGCGCACCTGGGTGTCGAAAACCGTCGCAGCATCGCCGAGGGTGTCGGTGCCGTACTTTCCGAACACCTCGAGGCTGATCGCTCCCACCACGCCGGCGAACAGCAGGAAGCACTTGCCGACGACGTGGTCGTCACCGGGGAAGGCGTACACGTCGCGCAGCCGCCGGAAGTCGGAGGATGTCGGTTGCGGCGCGTGGCTGTCGACCAGCACGATGTCACCGGTCGTGATCCCGGCGGCGACGGCATCGAGGAACGACGCCACGATGCGGGTGCCGATCGGTCGGGCACGATCTTCGGGCGCGGGAAAGCCGGGCTCTGGACTGCCGTAGAGCAGTCCCCACCGGGCGGGGTGCGCCACCGCCCACTCGCGCATGGCGTGAGCCATCGCGATCACCTCGTGGCTCCACGATTCGCCGCCGGCCCCGTCTCGTGCCCGGTCCACCTGGTCGGCGAGGTCGGCATAGGCATCGATGACCGCGGCCTCGATGTCCTCCGGCGAGTCCTGGCGTGTGCCCACGGTCAAGTCTGACACGATCGCCCTGCGCCCGCGTTCGGGCCGAGCTCGTGCCGCTAGCTCGCGCCGGCCCCCAGGTCGTGGCGGGCCTGCTCGGAGGCGCTCTGCCAGGACACCGCGGCCGGCAGGTCGCCCCAGATACTGTTGAAGATCCCGATGATCTGACCGGCGGAGCCGTTGGTCAGGTACACCGGCCCGCCGGAATCGCCCTGTTGGGTCTGCACACCGTGCGACATGGTGAACCAGCCGTTGTTGACGCTTTCCACGGTGCCGCAGGTTTCGCCGGTGGTCACTCCGAAGTGGCAGACGGCCTGTCCCGGGGCCGGTGCCGCGCCGGTGGACACCAGGCCGCGGCCGCCGGGCAGAATGTTGCTCATGGTGACGCCGTTGGCCAGCGCGATCGCCTCGTAGTCGTCGATGGGCTGATCGGTGGCCACCGTCGACCCGGTCGGGGTGTTGTCCCGCGACGCCACCACGTGACCGATCAGGTTGTTGTTGCCGTCGTAAACCGACCCGCCGCCGCGGCAGTGCCCGGCGCTGAACGCCATGCGCCGGGCGATGTCGACGAACCCCAGCGTGCAGACGCGATTGTCCTGATGGATTTCCATTCCCGGGAACACCAGCGGCGGGTCGGCGCTGGCGGTGGCCGGCGACAGCCCGAAGGCCGCTGCCGCGGACATCATCGACGCGAGGACTGCCCGCGTTAGTGTGCGGCCCACGAAGGCCTCCCATCCGTCGTGATCGACACGCCGTCCATCAGGTCACGGCGCTATAACGTCAACATTAAGGCTTTCGCGCGGACGGGCTGCAGCGTTACCGAGCGCTGGCCAGCGGGGTGGCGTCCGCGGTCTGCCGCCTCTCGCGCGGCGTCCAACCGGGCGGGCCGAAAACATATCCCAGGCGGGCCCGCAGCCCCCGCGCCGAGCGCAGGTCCCGAGCGATCGCCACGTATTCGCGGGTCTGCAGTTTCCAGATGTTGAAGGTGCCGACCGGCTTGGTCAGCCCGTAGTGGGGCCGGAACAGTTCCTGCTGGAAGCTGCCGAATAGCCGGTCCCAGACGATGAAGATGCCGCCGTAATTCTTGTCCAGGTACGGCTGGTCCATGCCGTGATGCACCCGGTGGTGCGACGGCGTGTTGAAGATGAACTCGAACCACCGGGGCAGTTTGTCGATGCGCTCGGTGTGCACCCAGAACTGGTAGATCAGGTTCAGCGACCAGCTGAAGAAGATCAGCCACGGCGGCACGCCCAGCAGCGGCAGCGGCACCCACATCAGAATCTCGCCGCTGTTGTTCCACTTCTGGCGCAGCGCGGTGGCGAAGTTGAAGAATTCGCTTGAGTGATGAGCCTGGTGGGTAGCCCAGATCAGCCGAATACGGTGGGCGGCGCGGTGATAGGCGTAGTAGAGCAGGTCGACACCCAGGAACGCGACGACCCACGTGTACCACTTGGTCGCAGGGAGGTGCCATGGTGCGACATAGGCATACAACGCGGCGTATCCGAACAGCGCCAACGCTTTCCAGGCCGCCGTGGTCGCGATCGACACCAGGCCCATCGAGATGCTGGCCATCGAATCGCGGGCGAGGTAGGCACCTGACGCCGGCCTGGCATGCCCCGGGTCCCCGGTGCCGGCCGCCGCGTCAAATTTCTCGAGTTTGCGCGCCGCCGTCCACTCCAGCGTCAGCAGCAGCAGGAAAAACGGAATGGCGAACAGCACCGGATCCCGTAGCTCGGCGGGAAGGCCGGCGAAAAAGTCCGTGACACCATTCACACTGGACAGATTACTGAACCCGTGCCGATTGACGAACCGAAGACGAGATGATCCGCCCGATCCGTAAACCGCACGTCACCCAGCGGCTGCTGCGCGCGTCCGGCGTGCGCAACCGGATGTTTCCGCCGGCCAAACTCGAACACTGGGCCGCGCATCCGCGCCCGCCCTACTGCGGCCGGCCCTCGTCGCTGGTACTGAAGAAGATCGACGTGGTCCGCACCGACCTCAACGGCCGCCCGGTGTATCAAGTCACCCCGCGCCACGTCGACGCCGGCGAACTGACCGGCCACGTGCTCTACCTGCACGGTGGCGCCTACGTGCTGGATCTGCTGCCGCACTTCCACTGGCCCGCCATCGCCCGGCTGGCGCACGTGCTGCGCCGCACCCTGGTGGTGCCGATCTACCCGATCGCCCCCGAACACAGTTACCGCCAGGTCTTTCCGTTCCTGTTGCAGGTCTACCGGCAGGTACTGGACACGCACGATCCGAAATCGATTGCTTTCATGGGCGATTCAGCCGGCGGTGGGATGGCCTTCGCGTTGTGCCACGCGGTGCGCGACGCCGGACTCCCCCAGCCCACCGACGCGCTGCTGCTCTCCCCCTGGATGCACCTCGGACTACCGGACCCCGAGGTGCTCAAGGTCGCCAAGATCGATCCGTTTCTCAACCTCGACGACCTGCGGGCCGCCGGTATCCGCTATGCGGGCGGGGACCCGCTGGACCACCCCTTGCTCAGCCCGAGCATCGGACCCCTGGACGGGCTGCCGCGCCTGACGGTGTTCACCGGCACTCATGACGTGCTCAACCCGGACGCGCGTGCGTTTCGCCGGCGGGCGAGCAGCGAAGGCCTCGACATCGGCTGGTACGAGCTCGAGGGAGGCATGCATACCTGGATGTTGCTGCCGGGACCCAAGGCGAAAGCGACGCTCGGCCAGATTCGTACGGTGTTGTCCGGTTGAGCCGCGTTGTGGTGATCGGCTCCGGGTTCGCGGGGCTGTGGGCCGCACTGGGCGCCGCTCGTCGGCTCGACGAACTCGGCGTCGCGCCGGGAACCGTGGACGTCACGGTGTTGAGCGCCAAGCCGTTCCACGACATCAGGGTGCGTAACTACGAGGCGGACCTGAGCGCCTGTCGGCTGCCGCTTGCCGACTTGCTCGATCCGGTCGGTGTCGGACACGTCACCGCCGAGGTGACCGGGATCGACGCCGACGCCCGCACCGTGACCACCGCGGCCGGCACGACCTATCCCTACGACCGTCTGGTGCTGGCCGCGGGTAGTCGGCTCAGTAGACCCGACCTGCCCGGGCTGCGCCGATTCGGCTTCGACATCGACACCTACGACGCCGCGTTGCGATTGGAACGGCGGTTGCGCGAGGTCGCCGATCGGCTGCCGGCCGCTGGGTCGGCGACGGTGGTCGTGGTCGGGGCGGGTCTGACCGGTATCGAGACCGCCTGTGAGTTGCCCGAACGGTTGCGTGCGCTGGGGTTGACACCGCGGGTGGTGCTGATCAACCACACGGAGGTCGGCTCGGACATGGGTGCGTCAGCGCGACCGGTGATCCTGGCAGCGCTGTCGGACAACGGGGTTGAGGTGAGGACCGCGGTCAGCGTCGCCGGGGTCGATCCGGACGGGGTGACGTTGTCGTCGGGCGAGCGGATCGACGCCGTCGCCCTGGTGTGGTGTGCGGGCATGCACGCCAGCCCGCTGACCGAACAGCTACCGGTGGCCCGCGACCGGCTGGGCCGGGTGCCGGTGGATGACCACCTGCGGGTGATCGGCGTGCCGTCGATATTCGCCGCCGGCGACGTGGCGGCCGCGCGGCTGGACGACGAGCATCTGTCGGTCATGTCGTGTCAGCACGGCCGCCCGATGGGCCGTTATGCCGGCTACAACGTGATCAGCGACTTGTTCGGTGCGCCGCTGCTGACGCTGCGGATCCCGTGGTATGTCACTGTGCTCGACCTGGGACCTGCCGGCGCGGTGTACACCGAAGGCTGGGACCGCATGGTGGTGGCTCAAGGCGCGGCGGCCAAAGCGACCAAGCAAACGATCAACGGCCGACGCATCTATCCGCCGCTGTCCGCCGACCGCGCCGATCTGCTGGCCGCCGCCGCACCTGAACTGCAGGCCCGGCCCTGATCAGTCGGACTGCGGGTCGGGCAGGATCGGACTGCTCGGCTCGCCGGCGTACCAGTGCACGGCGTAGACGCCAGGTTGCAGGGACAACTCGCCGACCAGTCGCTCCAGCTTGGCCGGCGAGTGACCGTCGACCAGTACATGCGCGGTGAGCGCGATGTTGTCGTTGCCGTGGTCGAAGCCGGCTTGTCCGGTGTGGATGCCGCGCAGGATGATGTCGTTGCCGCTGGTGTGCTGCACGATCTGGGCGCGGGCGTACTTCGCGGACTTGGGCCGGCAGATCACCTGAACCTGGTAGGGCTCCAGGCTCTCGTCCTCTTCACCGGAATTGTCGTGATCGATGATCCGGCCCAGCGGCCGCCCCAGCAGGTGGATGCCGACGACGGTGCCGGTGGCGATCAGCGCGAACGCCAGGTGTCCGGACGCCGCCAGGACCCCGACCGCCGCAGAACACCACAGGGTGGCTGCGGTGTTGAGCCCGCGGACGTTGAAGCCCTCGCGCAGGATGACCCCGCCGCCGAGAAAGCCGATACCGGACACCACATAGGACGCCACCCGGGTGGGGCTGCTGTCCTCGGTGGCGGCGGCGTACAGCACGAACAAGGTGGCACCGGTCGCGACCAGCGCGTTGGTGCGCAGACCCGCCATCCGGGCCCGCCACTGGCGTTCCAGGCCGATGAGCGCGCCGCATCCGACTCCGACGCAGAGGCGCAGAGCGAACTCGGCAGTGCTCAGCGTCTGCACCGCGCCACCCCCTCTCCCTGGACCAACGGGCTACGGCAGCCAATCAGATTCGGGTTAACACCAGGTGGAGGACAGGCTAACGGGCCCTCGCCGGGCGGTCAGATCAGAAATAACCACCCTCGGGTTGCCCCAGGTGCTCGGGGCAGTACGTGTTCGACGCGATCGCGGTGAACAATGCCGCCCCGTCCAGGGTCAATGCGGGATTTTGGTTCTTCACGTCGGTCAGCACCTGCAGACCTGTTTCGCCGTTGCGCATCAACCCGCATACGGCCTGCGCGGAGGCAATCGCCTGACCTGGGTTGGGGACCGTGATGCCGGCGTTGGCCAGCGCGGACAGAAACGCGGCGTCATCACCGCCGGGGTCGCCGTGCGCGGGGACCGCGAGACCGAGCATCGCGACCGCACCCACCGCGGCTGCCAGTACTCGCAGGCGGATCATCGCCGAACCCTACTGCGCATCGGGCAGCATGATTTTCGGCTTATCGCCGCTGGACACGTGCACCGCATGGATGCCGGGTTTCTTCGACAGTTTCTCGAGCAGGCCGTCCAGCCCGGCCTTGTCGACGTTCCAGTGTTGGACCGCTTCCGGTTCCTGCTGCAGTTTCGCGATCACACTGTCCAGCTTCACCGGCTCGACCGGGCCTTTCCCGCCGTTGGCGCGGGCGCGGGCACCGCTGCCGCTCAACACTTGGGCGCCGACGGTGCCGGCTGCCCCGCCGGTGAGACTTCCCAAGGCCATTTGGTTGATCAGGTCGGCGGGGATCGCTGCCGCCGGAGCCGCGGCCATGCTGGTGGCCGGCAATGCATTGGAGACCATCCGGATCGCAGGGGTAGCCGACGCCCAACTCGGTGGCACCGACAATTTGCCCACCACGTTGGCTTCACCGGTACCCGCCGACACCGCGTTGGTCAGACCTGCCGTCGGCGACATCCCCAACCCGGCTCCCAGCGCGGACTTCGGGATCTCCTCGAGCGGCGGCTTCCAGAACAGTTTGAACTCCGTCATGCCCAGGTTGGGCACGCTCATGATGTCGTTGGCCACGGTGCTGAACCGGCCGATGTCGGCGAAGATCCCGAAAGTCAGCTCCCAGGTCGGGCCGGCCAGCGGGGTACCGCCCAGCGCGTTGAGCACCTCACCCATGGCCTGCATGTAGGAGGTGCTGGCCCCGCCGAGGGCCTGCAACGCCTGTAGCACGACGTCGAACGGGAAGACCGGTGCCGCCGTCGGTGCGGCAGTCGCTGCCGCGGTGGCTGCCCTGGTGCCCGCGGCCAAAGCGCCGGCCTGCCCGACGGCGCTCTGTTGAGTGCCCAGCCCGGCCACGTTGGTGACCTGCGGTGGTTCGGTGTAGGGCGTCAGCCTGGCGGCGGCCGCGGACGCCGTGGCGTAGCCGAACATCGCCGCGATGTCCTGCGCCCACATTTCCGCATACTGGGCTTCGAGGGCAGCGATCGCCGCGGTGTTCTGCCCGAATATGTTGGTGGCCAGCAGCAGCGCCAGCTGGCTGCGGTTGAGCGCGATCTCCGCCGGCGGTACCACCGCAGCGAAGGCCGTCTCATACGCGCTCACTGCCGCCTTGGCCTGGTCGCCCGCCTCCTTGGCCTGCGCGGCGGTGGCCGACATCCAGCTCACGTAGGGTGCGGCCGCTGCGGCCATCGCGGCCGCCGAGGGCCCGGTCCAGGTTTCGTTGGCCAGGCCGTCGACGACCAGACCGTAGGAGGATGCCGTGGCCTGCAGTTCGGTGGCCAAGGTGTCCCAGGCCGTGGCTGCGGCGATCATCGGACCCGCGCCCGGTCCGGCATACATCATCGCGGAGATGATCTCCGGTGGTCGTACCGCGAAACTCATCAGTCCCGCCTCTCTCAGTCCGCCGGTATCACGATGATGGTCGCCGTGGTCGCGACGTCTTCGGCCGCGGCCACGCCGCCGCTGGCGCCCGCGGTGCCGCTGCCGACGGTGCGCACGGTGGCCCCGGCCAGGGCGCGTCCGGCCAGGCTGGCCATCGCCATCTCGCCGAACAGGCCGCCTTCGGCCGCCGCCGGGACCGCGGCGAGTGCTTCCGGAGTCGCCCCCGGCAGCACGGACGTCATAGCCCGGAGCACCGGCGCCTCGGTCACCCAGCCTTGCGGCACCGACAACGACCCGACCAGCGTGGAGTTCCCCATCGCGCCGGCCACCCCGCCCGCCGGCGCAGCGGACGCCACGTACCCGGCTCGTAGCGGCGACAGACCGGCCAGCGGCTTGCCGCCGCTGTTCAACAGGGACGCCACCCCGGGTGCGTTCTGCGACAGACCGAGGATCTGCAGGCCGAACAACCACCAGCCGCCACCGAGGACGAAAGGAATGATCGGGCTGTATGCGCCGGTGACGGCAGCAAAGAAGGGGCGGATAGCTGCGGCGTACGGGTAGAGGGCTTCGATGACGTTGCCGACCGGTGTCGTCGCCGCCGGGGCGGCGGCCGTGGTGGTGGCCAAACCCTGCAGCATGTTCGGGAAGAGATTCAACAGCTGCGACAGCTGCGACTGAATGTCCGTGGCGGCTGCGGTGCCCGCGGCTTGCGTGACTGCCGCCGCTTGATCGGCCGTCCCCGCCACGTTGGTGGTCTCGGGCGGCGGCTCGAACGGAGTCAGCACGGTCGCGGCCGCTGAGGACGCCGCATAGGCGTACATGGCGGCGGCGTCCTGCGCCCACATCTCCATATACTGCGCTTCGGTGGCTGCGATGGCGGCTGTGTTCTGTCCGAGAATGTTGGTAGCCACCAGGGTCATCAGCAATGCGCGGTTGGCCTCGATCACCGGTGGCGGCACCGTCGCCGCGAACGCTGTCTCGTAGGCCGCGGCGGCAAGCTTCGCCTGGGTGCCCGCCTGTTCCGCCTGTGTCGCGGTGGCGGCCATCCAGGCCATATACGGTGTCGCCGCTGCCGACATCGACATCGCCGCCGGACCGTGCCAGGAGCCGACGGCCAAACCGTCGATCGTCGATCGGTACGACGCCGCGGTGTAATGCAACTCTGCGGCCAATGCGTCCCAGGCCGCCGCAGCGGCCAGCATCGGCCCGGATCCCGCCCCCGTGTACATTCGTCCAGAGTTGAATTCTGGTGGCAGCGCCCCGAAGTCCATCTCTTCCCCTCCGGTCCCTCTGTCGCCGCCATGGTAGTCACGCCACCAGGGTCCCGTCGGCGAGTCCTGCCGGACTCATACAGAACTCACTAGAAATCCCGATGTGCGTGGTTCCTCGGGTGACCTCGGGTTTAACCCGAGCACCCGGGTGCCGAATATATTCGGGAAAGTTCACACAGATCAGGAAATCGTACGACGATCGATGTCGTACGGCGTGAATGAAAGAGCGACCGGATACGGTCGGCAGCTAATACATTTGCAGCGTCGGTAGCTGTCAGCTCTTGGCCAGTTGCTGTGGACAGTAGAATTTCGCTGAAATGACCGCGAATTCGGCGGCGGCGTCCAACGTAAATCCCGCATTGCGCTTTTTGATGTCGTTCACCAACTCGAAACCAGATTCGCCGTTGTCCAGACAGGTACACACGGCCCGGGCCGACCCGATGGCCTGATCGGAGTTGCTGTAACCGATGTCAGCGGTGCGCAACGCGGCCAGAAAACCTGCGTCGGCGGCATCCGGCCCATTGCCCGGATCGCCGTTCGCCGGTGCGGCGCAACCGATCATGACACCCGCGCAGGTCAGCGTCAGCAGCCATCTGAACATGCAGAATTTCCTCTCCCTCAGCCCAAATGGGCATCCGCCGGAACAACCTGGGGTTTGTCGCCATTGGTGAGGTGCACGGCATGGATGCCGGGTTTCTTCGCCAACTGTTCGAGCAGGCTGTCCAGGCCCTGCTGGTCGACGGTGTGGTGCTGCACGCTGTCGGGCCGGTCCGATATCTGCGCAACCATCCGCTTGAGCAGCTCCGGTGACCTGAGATCCTTCAGGTCTTTGACCGGGGTGAGGCGGCTTCGCGCACCGGTCACCGAGCCGGGGGCACCGGCACCGAGTGCGCTGCCGGCCATGCCCGCTGATGACATCGAACTCAACAGGCCGCCCTGCCCGAGTTCGGCCGCGGGCACCGCTTCGTTGCCGGCTGCCGACAACGCTGCGGCGACAGTCCGGATGGCCGGGGTGTTGGCGGTCCAACTCGGTGGCACGGTGAGCGCACCGACCAGCGTGCCTCGACCCAAATGCGCTGTGGGAGTTGGCGACACCGCGCTGGTCAGCCAGCCGTGACCCCAGTGCGGGGTGAGTCCCCCGCCCAGTGCGTCCTTGGGCAGCCCGCCGAGCGCGGACGTCGGCTTCGCGGCGAACTTGAGGAACTGCGATGCGGGGAGGTTGATCAACAGCCCGATGTCGTTGAACTGGGTGGTGAAACCGAGGGGGACCTTGACCGCGGAATACAGGGCGGTGAACGTCGATGCGCCGCTGGACCCGAACAGTCCGTTGAGCAGTCCGGTCACGGTGGCGGTGTAGTCGGTGCTCAAGTTCGCCAGGGTCTGCAGCGGCTGCGAGAGCGGTTGCGCCGTTGACAGAATCGTCTGGGTGAGCGCGTTGACCACGTGGGGAGGTTCGGTGAACGGCGTCACCTCGCTTGCGGCTGCCGATGAGGCGGCGTAACTGTCCATCGCGACGGCGTCTTGTGTCCACATTTCGCCGTACTGGGCTTCCAGAGCCGCGATTGCGGCGGAGTTCTGTCCGACGATGTTCGTGGCCACCAACGACGCCAACTGGCTGCGGTTGGCCGCGATCTGCGCCGGTGGTACGTGCCCGCCGAACGCCGTCTCGTAGGCGGCGACCGCGGCGTTGGCCTGGCTGGCGGCCTGGGCGGCCTGTGCAGCGGTCTCGCTCATCCAGGCCACGTACGGTGTCGCTGCCGCGGTCATCGCCTGGGCCGAGGGTCCCACCCAGGGTGCGCTGGTCAGGCCGGCGATCAGTGCGGCATAGGACGCGGCGGTGGCGTGTAGCTCGCTGGCCAGCCCGTTCCAGGCCGCGGCGGCGGCCAGCAGCGGCCCCGATCCCGCCCCGCTGTACATCCGGCCCGAGTTGACCTCCGGCGGAAACGCTGCGTAGAACACTCTTTCTCCCCCTACCTGGACTAGGCATCCTCGAGCGGTGGAAGCACGAAGATCATCGCTGCGGCCGGGTCGGCCGCGGTGACGACACCGCCCAGCGAACTGCTGCCGCCACCGGCACCCGTGGCGGTGGCACCGAGGGCCCGCCCGGCCAGGCTGGACAGCGCCATCTGGCCGAAAACACCGGCCTCCCCGGCGGACGTGGCAGCCGGTACGGCGGCCACATTGGTGGACAGTGTCGCGGCAACTGTCCGGACGGCCGGAGCCGCCACCGTCCAGCCCTGGGGCACCGACAGGGTGCCCACCAGTGCAGCGCGGCCCATAGTCGCCGTCGCCGCTCCCCCGGACGAAGTCAGATGAGGGGTGAGCGACTCGGCGATCGGGGCCAGTGCGCCGGTCACCGGTGGTGCGGGGGTAGCGAATGCCTGCAGCCCCTGCCCGTTCTGTGCGTAGGCATAAACCTGTCCGAACGACAGGAACGGGCCGCCCGGGATCGACGACCAGCCCTGCAACGAGAACGGTCCGGTCAGGGCTGCCAGGGTGGTGTTCCAGTTCGCCACCTCGGTCGCCAGGCCCGACGGCAACGACACGGATGCCAGTTGCGGCAAGGCGAGTCCGGGCAACAACGAGGTCGAGCCCGTCGTCGGTGCAGCCGCAAGAGTTGATGTCATGCCCTGCAACGCATTCGGGACAGATGCGAGCAGCTGGGCGGCCGCCGGCGCGGCTGCGCCCGAGGCGGTCGTGGTCGGCGGTGGTTCGGTGAACGGGGTGAGCTGTGTCGCGGCCGCCGAGGAGCCGGCGTAGGCATACATCGCCACGGCATCCTGAGCCCACATCTCCAGGTACTGGGCTTCCGTGGCTGCGATAGCCGCTGTGTTCTGGCCCAGGATGTTGGTGGCGATCAGCGCCAGCAGCTGCGCCCGATTCGCAGCGATCACCGGCGGCGGAACCGTTGCCACAAAAGCGGTTTCGTAAGCGATCGCCGCCGCCTTGGCCAGTGCGGCCGCCTCATCGGCGCGAGCTGCGGTGGCTGAGATCCAGGACACGTACGGACCGGCCGCGGCGGCCATCGTCATTGCGGTCGGTCCCTGCCACGAGCCCGCTACCAGTCCCTCGATCGCGGACGCGTAAGCGACTGCGGTCGAATACAATTCGGCCCCCAAGGCGTCCCATGCCGCTGCCGCTGCCAACATCGGCCCCGCGCCGGGACCGGTATACATGCGCCCAGAGTTGACCTCTGGCGGAAGTGCCCCATAATCCATGCGCGTATACGCCCCTTATCCGCCAGTAGTGATCCTTCGCGTGGTTTTGTTGAGTTGCCGACCATGTGCTCTACCAGAATCGAATCGCATTTCTCCAGCCCCCGCTCGATATGATGAATGTTCGTTGCGGCATATTTTCGCAACGTTCCCGGTAGGTAAGCGCAATGTAAATAACTTATCGCACTACCGTCGTGACTGCTGTGATACAGCAAATTGCCGAAATACTAACAGCAAACTCCAAGGTCAACGGCGTAGCCATGCACAATAGGTTGACAAGTTATCATCTGAATATTTCAAAACAATGGCGCCGGGCATTGTGAATACCGTCGGCGAACTTTGCAATTCACTGAAATGGATGCGCGAAGCAGCAGCATGTGCGCCGCCCGCGAAAGCAGTGGGTCAGGTCGAGTCGACGAAGCTCGGCCGTCTTCGGCGGTGGGGCCCGGCGGCACCGCCGGTCCGACCCGGGGACACCGCCCGGCAGGCTCTCTCTGACTCGAGGAAAAACGTACGCATCACGAGGGCACACGGTACGTCCTGATGCCTGCTACCCGGCTGCCTCGTACCTGACGGTTCGCTGAGAGCGCTGTTTTGCCTGGTCAGGTGGCTGCGCGTGCTATCCGGCCGCGGGCGAGCGGGCCACGACCGTGGGGCGGAACCCGTATTGCGGGACAGCCCGGCCGAAGGGTTGACCCGCGAGGTTGCCCAGCGGCACCCCCGGCATACCGGGCGTGCCGGACGGCGGCGGCGCGACCATCGGGGTGCCACCGAGCGCGGAGTGCAGGGCGCCGGGCGGTGGGGTGGCCGCAGCCCAGGCCGGGGGCACGGACAGTTTGCCGACCACGCCGGAACTGCCAGATCCGAGGGCGGTGAGACCGCGCGTTTCCAGCGGCACGGCGCCCCCGCCCGCGCTCGGTACCAGCACCTGCGCGGCGTCGGCCACGTCGGTCATCGCTGCGCTGCCGAACAAGCTGGAGAGGGTTCCTATCGTGGCGCCCGGGGTGAACAAACCGGTGGAGGTGATCGTGTTCCACACGTTCGCGTTGGGGCCCCATGCGGCCATGAACTCCGACCAGCTCGACGTCCCGGAACCGGTGAGCGCGGTGGTCGCGAGGTCGGCCAGGCCGCTGCCGCCGTCGGCACCGGAAAGCCCCTGCAGTGCGCTCGGCACGGCGGACATCAGCTGCGACAGAGCGCTGTGCTGGCCGAGAGCGGACGTGTCGGCCGCCTGACTGACCGCGGCCGCCTGGGCCGTGAGACCGCTGGGGCTGGTGATCTGCTGCGGCGCGACGAACTGGTCCAGCTCGGTGGCTGCCGCCGAGGCGCCGGCGTAGCCGTACATCGCGGCGGCATCCTGGGCCCACATCTCCAGGTACGCGGCTTCGGTCGCCGCGATCGCCGGGGTGTTCTGGCCCAGGATGTTCGTCGCAACCAGTGCGGCCAACTGGGTGCGGTTGGCCGCGACGAGTGGCGGTGGCACTGTCGCGGCGAATGCCGTCGCGTAGGCGGTCACCGCGGCCTCGGCCTGCGCCCCGGTCTGCTTGGCCTGCACGGCGGTGGCGTTGAGCCACACCACGTACGGCGTGGCGGCGGCAGCCATCGAGGCCGCCGCGGGCCCGAACCATTCGTCACCGGCCAGCGCGGACAGCACAGCTTCGTAGGTCAGCGCGGTGGCGCGCAGCTCGGCGGCCAACCCGTTCCATGCCGAAGCTGCAGCCAGCATCGGCGCGGCACCGGCGCCGGCGTACATGCGCGCGGAGTTGACTTCGGGTGGCAGAGCGGCAAAGTCCAGTGCGGCGGTCATCGGTGGTCCCCCTTGAGTTCACCCCTGCTGGGGCACGAAACCCGGGTCGCCAAGAACGCAATTCCACGCCTTTTTCCGCGCGCAATTAATACGCGCTTCGCGATATCAGCGAGCGCCGTTTGCGGCTATCAGAAATGCGATTCAGGCGGCGATGCCGGTGCCCGGGTCGGATCGAAACGAAATGGTCGTCGATTTCGAATACGGACTGTCGTCGGGACTCATTCCGCTCTCACCTCCTCAGGGCCGTGGCATGCGGGGATGCCGGGTGCACGACGCATGGGATGAGAGTCCAGCGGGCACGACGGCCCACCAGATCACAGCACCCCTCTCGACAGAGCTTCGGCACCACACGGCGTATCCAGCAGTAATGCTGGAAGCCACTTGGGCTCAACCCTTAAGCCGGGAAGAGCTGTCCTGACCCTGGGCGTCTTTCGACGTTCGAGGTCAGTGGCCTGTGTCCGTGCAGACGCCTCACCTAGCGAGGTGCATGCAGTGGCAATAATGGCACTCGCGACGACCAGAGTCAACTCAGACGTCCCGTCGAATTCGAATTCCGATATTCGAAAGGCGGGAATTGCCGGGACTTTCTTTGGGCGGCGTTATCCCGCAGCCACCGGTCGCGGCATGATTGTCAATCGGGAACCGTAGCGGGGGCCGTTGCCCCAACTCCGTGCGCACGCGTTGGCGGCAGGCAGTGCGGGCATCCCGGGTGCGCCCGCGGCGGATGCCGGAACGGCCGCCGTGCTGCCCGCGCCGGGTACTGCGCCGAACGGCTTCGCTACATCGACGGCGGCCGCCCAGCTCGGCGGAACAGACAGGCGGCCCACCAGGGACGCCTGAGTGCTGCCGGCGGCGACTCCCCCCACGCCGGACGGCGCGGTCGTTGCCGTCATCGCGGCGGCCTCGGCCGAACCGGCGCCGGCGATCTCTGGCTCCGCCCCTTCGACCACCCCGTTGACGTCGGCGACGGCATCGGTCACCGTGGGCACGATCAGTGCCGGCGCCGTATATCCGGCGGAGACGACGCCGTTGAACAGGGAAGAGTTCAAGAAGACCCCGACGGCGTTGCCGTCGTTGCCATCCAGGAAGTTCAGGACATCGACGAGCAGACCTGTCTGCGGAAGTGCGTCAAACGGAGAGGCCGCCGCCGGCGCGGCGAGATCCTGCAGGGTGGCCGGTACCGATGCCATCGCCCGCGCGACCGCGGCGGCTTGGTGGGCCGGACCGGACGGGTCGGTGGTCTGCGCCGGCTCGCCGAACTGTGTCAGCGCGGCAGCCTCAGCCGCGCTGGCGGCGTAGGTGTACATCGCCGTCGCGTCCTGAACCCACATCTCGGCGTACTCGGCTTCGGTGGCCGCAATCGCGGCGGTGTTGATACCCAGAAAGTTGGTGGCCACCAGCGCGAGCAGTCGTGCCCGGTTCGCGGCGACCACGGCGGGGGGAACCGTCATCGAGTACGCGGCCTCGAAGGCCGCCGCAGCTGCTGCGGCGTGACTGGCCGTCTCTTCGGCCTGCGCGCCGGTGCCGCGCAGCCAGTCCAGGAACGGAGCGACCGCGGTCATCATGGCGGTCGATGCCGGACCCAGCCAGCCGTCGTCGACCAATGTGGACAACACCGATTCGTACGCCGTCGCGGTCAACCGCAGCTCGTCGGCCACCGCATCCCAGGCCGTCATGGCGGCCAGCATGGGCGCCGAGCCCGGCCCGGTGTGCATGCGCAGCGAATTGACTTCAGGGGGGAGGGCTCCAAAATCCAATGCCAGCACCTCCTTCAAACCGACCGTCCGTCGGTAACCGCCGGTGTTGCGGAACCGATCAGCGATATCGCGGTTGTCTCCCCCCTGTCATCCAGCGGCCGGTGGGCGTCCCATGATCGTCGGCCGGAATCCGTAGCGCGGCGGACTGCCGAAGTTGTTGCCGGACATGCCGAGTAGCGGCATCCCCGGTGCGCCGGGCAGACCGGCCGCCGCCGCTGGGACCACTGCGTTGCTGGTCCAACCCCCGCCCGGCGCCGCGGTACCGGCGTAATTGGCCACCGCGCTCGCCGCTGTCCAGGTCTGGGGCACCGACAAACGTCCGACCAACGCCGACTGGTTCGTGCCAGCCGTCACGCCGCCCCGGGCAAACGAGACGTCGGCGGCGTCCTGCAGCGGGGGCAGGTTGGCGGGGTTGGCCGGCGACCGCGATGGAATCGGGGACGCGTTGCCCTCACCGGAGCCCATGCCTGGCACGTCGGACTCCGTTGCACCCAGCACCACCGCGTTGATGTCGGCCAGGCCGGCAAACGCCGCGGGGGCCACGATCGCGGGGCTGACATACCCGGCTGAGATGAATCCGTTCGCCAGGCTGGAGTTCAGGAAGGTGCCGTACGGGTTCCCATCGGCTCCGTCCAGGAAGTTCAACAGGTTGACCAGCAGATCCTCACCGGGGAAGGCTTCGGCCGTTGCCGCTGCCGTCGGTGCAGCGAGGCCTTGCAGCGTCGACGGCACCGACGACATCAGTTGCGGCAGCTCGGTCTGCGTGAGGTTGGCTCCGGCACTGGCGGCGGCCTGGGTGACGGCCTCGCCCTGCCGGGCCTGCCCGGCCGGGTTGGTGGTGGGCGCCGGGTGGGTGAACGAGCTCAGCGTGGCCGCCAGCGCGGACCCGACGGCGTAGCCGTACATGGCCGCCGCGTCCTGGGCCCACATCTCGCCGTACGCGGCCTCGACAGCGGCGATCGCGGGCGTGTTCTGACCGAGCAGATTGGTCGCGACCAGCACCGCCAACTGCTGGCGATTGGCCGTGACGACCGCGGGCGGCACGGTTGCGGCAAATGCCGATTCGAACGCGCCCGCGGCCGCCGCCGCCTGAGCGCCGGCCTGCTCGGCCTGCAGCCCGGTGAGGCTCATCCAGGTCAGGTACGGGATGACCGCGTCCTGCATGGCTGCCGCCGCCGGACCCCGCCAGCCGTCGCCGGTCAGCACCGAGATCGCCGTCTCGTAGCCGGCCGCGGTGGCACGAAGTTCAGCTGCCAGCCGATCCCAGGCCGCGGCGGCGGCCAGCATCGGTGCCGAACCCGGTCCGGTGTACATGCGCAGGGAATTGATCTCGGGTGGCAACGCTCCGTAATCCATTGCCGTCACCACCCTCGGACTTGCTGAATATTAGCGAAAGGCGTTGCTGCACAACGAACTTTCGGCATCATTCGCGGCACAGGATGGGGCATCGGACTTTCTCCTTGTTGAGAATGGTCCGACCCAGCTACGGACGCCGCCCGCTTCGGGTGATGATCGATAGCGCGTGCGACTCGCTGCGCACCGTGTGTCGGGTACTCGCGCCAACGGGAGACTGCGGACGCCGCGACCGGATCGGGGAATGGTCATCGACGGGGAATCAGCATTCGACAGATCAGTGCGGCCCCACCTCCCGTCACTGTCGCGGCAGCAAAGCACCGCTGTGGTGGCCCAGGCCGGGATGACGCCGCCGTCCGAGTTTGCCGGGCGTGCCGAATCCTTCCGTCCCAGCGCGAAATTTCACACAGCGTAGCGGGCTGTGGCGGCCGCGGCGGGCAGTTGCGCACAATCCATATTCCGGCGCGCCGTGCCCCACCGATAGCGGGCGGTTTCGGCGAATCGAGCGGGTCCGGGCCGCGCTGCGGCGGGCACCGGGTCCGATCCGGGCCGGCGCCGAGTCAGCGCGGTAGCTGTCCCTGGCGTCTGCGCCCAGAGGTTAGCTGCAGATGTCGCCGGTCACTTGTTGCGCTTCTCTTCCGCGACGGCCGCGCTGAGACCTTCGGCGAGGTCGTCGCGCGTCAATTCGCGGAACCGTCGCAGCTGCGCTTCGCTGAAATCGGTCAGGTCACTGTTAAGAACCGCGTCCAGATCCTCGTCGTCGAGCCGGAAACTGCGGTGGTCACGGGCCTTCTCGACCACGTTGCGCACAAATCCGGCGTTGCCGAGCATGTCGATGCCCCGGATCAGGTCGCCGTCCTCGGAGTAGGTCTCGTCGAGGTAGAACTTGGTGTAGGAGGGCAACAGAATCGAAGCCTCCTCCTCGGTGATGACGTCCTCGTTCTCCCGGCCCATCAGGACGGTCAACGCCACCAGCTCGTCCGGGGTGTAGCTGAAGAACTCGATCACCGTCGAAAAGCGCCGCCGGAGGCCCTGGTTCACCTCCAGCATCTTCTCCATCGCCTTGGCGTAGCCGGCCCCGAACACCACCAGCTCGTCGCGGTGATTCTCCATGTAGAGCAGCAGGGTGTTGATGATGGCGTTGCCGTAAGGGTCGCCCTGCGAGTAACCCTTTTCGTGCAGGGTGTGCATCTCGTCGAAGAACACGGCGCCGCCGAGTGCCCCTTCGAGCATCTCCTCGCAGTTCTTCTCCGCGTCGGCCATGTAACGACCCAGCAGTTTGGTCCGGCTGGTCTCCACCACCACCGGCTTGCGCAACACCGTCAACCCGCACAGCTGCTTGCTGAAGGCCCGCGCCACCGATGTCTTGCCGGTGCCGGGCGGCCCGAGCAGCAGGGTGTGACGCGAGGTCACCGGAACCGGCAGCCCCATCTTGGCGCGCGCCAGATTCACCTTGGTGGTCGACTTAATGAGCTTGATTTCCTTCTTGGCCTGCTCCATGCCGAGCATCGCGTTCAGCTCGGCGTCGCCTTCGGCCAGGTACCGGGCGGCCTCCTCGGCGTGCCGGGCGGCTTCGGCCTGCGCACGCGACGGCGCGCTGTCCGGATCCCACGGGTCGGTGCGGGCCTCGATGGTCTCCGGATCGGTCAGCACCAGCCGGAAGTTGGGGTTGTCCAGAGCCTCTCGGGCCGGGGTGAATTTCGCGTCGCGGGAATACACGCGGCGCAGCAGTTCGACGGCCTCATCTTCGCGACCGACGTGCCGCAGGCACATGCCCTGGGTGTAGAGGGCGATGTTCGCGGCCCCCGGTACCCGGTCCCCCTCGATGGCTTCCTGCCCGCGCCGGAAGGCCTCCTCGAAGACGCCGAGCGACGCCAGCGCCGTGGTGGCCATTGCAGCGCCGGCCGCCTTCAGCTCCGGGTGCCGCCACTGGGTGGCCTCGGGGAACTGCACCAGCACCTCAGGCCACCGTTTGGTGCGGAAATAGAGCACCCCCCGCACATAGCCGACCAGTTCGCTATCGAAGGGATGGCGGGGTTCGGTGGCGTCGAGCAGGGCAGCCGCTTCCTTGTACCGCTTGTTCTCGGCCAGTACGGCGGCGTAGGCGCAGGCCAGGGAATCGACGCTGGTGACGGCGAGCCGCAGGAACAGCCCGTCGGAAACCTCGGGCCGGAACTGCAGGTCGGTGACACCGAGGCGGCGGGTCTCCCAGCCGAATGTCCTTACCGCCGCCCAGGCGCCGGCCAGCACCTCGATGCTCTGGTCACCGGCCAGGATGCGCGCCAACCAGGCATCACACATGCCGGCGTCGAGTTGGGTGGCGGTGGTGAACATCTGCGCTGCCACCGTCGGGTTGTGGCTGGGCTGCAGTCCGTTGACCGAGATGCCCGACGCCAGCAACCCCGCGACCATGGCATTGCGGGCATCTTCAGCGGCAGACTGCGCTCGCGTCATTGTGCTGCTGAGCTGGTCACGTGCTCCGCGTCGTGACCCATTGGCAATTCCAGTTCGTCGTGGTCTCTGAGTTCGCGGCTCGGGACCACCAGCTGTGCCCGCGTCGACGGCGCCGGCAGGCTGGCCCGCACCGCCGCCAACTGCCGACCGGTGAGCCGGTTGAGTCCTGTGGTCAGATCCCTCGGCAACCGGGCTTCACTGTGATAGCGCACCCATGCCGCGAGATGGGGCCGGCCGCCCCGGGTAGTCAGTCGCACAGTAACCACCGTAGCGCCTACTTCCGGCGCCGCCGACAGCCAGAGTGCGTCCAGCGTCTCAGTGTCGATGTCGGACGGCGTCACCCAGAAACTGGTCACAAAGCCGTTGAAGTGTTTTAGGTGCCGCCATCCCGGCCGGCTCCAGGTGGGTTCCAGGTCGGCCAAGACCGCGCTGTCCACTTCGGCCAGTTCATCGGCGGTCAGCGGGCGCGCTGCGCAACTCTGTCCGTCCAGGTCCTGCACCAGTCGCTCGGTGGCCGCGACCAGGGTTGCCGCCAGGGAATCGCGGCATACCACGGCAGCCACGTTGCGCTGCGGGTTCATCCGCAACACCAGCCAGGTGCGCCGTCGGTCGGCGCCGCGCCGCTCGGTCCCCGCCTCGTTCGAGCCCCACCCGTCCGGGCCCCACTCCTCCAGGGAGGCCGACGCGCGGGCAGCTTCGGCGCCGCCCCGCACCTCCACCGAGACGATGTCGATGCCGTCCAGATGAATATCGAACTGGCGCAAGCCATTTGCGACCGCCGCCACCGGCAGGACGGGCGAGCCCGCAGTCGCGCGGTGATGATGAAGGCCCGGGTGATTGCCGCCGTCGGCATCGATCTCGAGCACACTGACCAACTGGCCCCGGTACTCGCGCACGCCCACCGTGTCACGGCCGAAGCGGCGCTTGAAATCGGTCGCCGGGGTGCAGCCCGCCCCCAGGGCGGCGCCGGGGTCGGCGGACCAGTCCCACAGCCAGTTCGCCACACCCGAGGTCACGGTGATGCCGTGGTAGGTGACGATCGACAGCAGCGTCACGATCACCGCGAGGCCGACGCCCACCCACCACGCCACCCGGCTGTCGCCCTGCCACGACTGCGGCGCGTGACTGGCGAGCACCAAGATGAGCACGACGGCCAGGAACACTGCGGTCAACCGCGGCCAGGTCAACGACAGCCCGAATTTGCGCTGCGCCTTCATCGTTGTTTCCGCGATCGTCGCATCAATGTCGCTGTACCGAACACTGCTCCGCCTATCAGTAGTGCCGCAGCCAAGCCTCCGCTGGCCACCCACACCGGCGCCATGTTGCGCGGCGGGGGGGCTTTCGGCAGCGATAGCGGCGCCGAAAGTTGTTTGGGTGCCTGCGGCGGTCCTTGAGGAACATCCCATGTCAATGCCGCGACCGGGTCGACGACACCGTAGCCGACCTGGTTGTCCACCCCCCGGGCGGGCGGACGGGCCGTGTGGATCAGGCGTTGCATCACCTGGTAAGCCGACAACTCCGGGTATTTGGCGCGCACCAGGGCGGCCACCCCCGACACGATCGCGGTCGCGAAGCTGGTGCCCGCCGGCGTCAGCAAAGTGTTGTCCGGACCGTCGATCGCGTTGATCAGACCGTCGTCGCGGGGTGAAAGCCCCATCACGTCGGTACCCGGCGCGGAGATCGACACCCACGGTCCGGCGATGCTCATCTGCGACAACGGCTGACCACTCGTGTCGACCGCGCCGACGGTGAGGACGAAGTCGCTGAACCAGGACGGCGTCACGACCGTGGTGACGGAGTTCCAGGCACGCGGGTCGTTGGGCGACAACGGGTCGAAGATGGTGTTCTGCTTACAGTCCTTCTTGCTGCTGTCTCCGGCCGCGGCGATGATCAGCGCGTTCTTGTCGACCGCGGCGTAGTGCACCGCGGCCCCCAGCGCCCGCTGGTCGATGACGTTGCGGGCGCTCATGCAGGTCACATCGGAGATGTTGATGATCTGAGCACCCATGTTCGCAGCATGGACGATCGCGCGGGCCATCGTCTGAACGTTGTCGATCTTCGCCGCGGTCTGCGGGTCCTCGTCGCCGGTGTAGGCGTCCTTGAGACCGAATGCCTGGCTGGACTGGCGGATCGAGATGATCTCGACCTCCGGCGCGATTCCGCTGAACGCGTCCGGCGGAGGTCCGGTCGGCGACGGGGGCGGTGGAGCGGCCGTCGGCGTGGGTGACCCCGGCGCGGAGGTCGGCGGTGCCGTCGAGGTGGAAGCGGACGACGACGACGAGGTAGACGAGGTAGTAGTGGGCGACGTCGACGGCGACGACGAGGTCGTCGTCGGTGCCAGCGGCCGCGGGTGATCGACGGGACGGATCTTTGCACCGCCGCCGTACCCCGGGATGGTCACCGTGCCGCCGCCCCGGTTGGCTGACGGCGCCTGGCCCGGTCCCGGCGGTGCCCCCGGTGGCGCCCCTTCGGACGGCGGGGGCGCTGGAGCGGGGATCATGGTGATGGTCGGCGCCGGCAGCGGCGACAAGGTCACGGTCTGCGGTGGCGGCGGTTTTTCCTGGGTGGGAATGGTGATGGGCCGCCGTGGCGAGGCCGGTGGTGGCGAGGCGCCGTTGGCGGGGGCGCCGCCGATCATCGAGGCCACCAGGGTGCCGTGGGCGTCACAGTCGGATAAGCCGTCACCGCCGGCCATTACGTAGTCGCCACCCGGAATCAGCCGCGGCAACCGGGGATGCGGGGTCACGCCGGTGTCGATGACGGCGACCTTGATGCCTTCACCACGCCCGAAACGCCACGCCTCGGTGAGATTCAGCATGTCCATGTACTTCGGCTGCACCTTGAAGTCGGTGCCGGGCAGCACCCCTACCTCGGTGCAGTAGGAATTCTGCTTCGTCGCGGCGATCGGCCCGGGCGGGCTGTCCGGTGGCAGCGCACCCGGGTCGATCTGCGGCGGAGTGATTGCGTACGCGGGCGGCATGCCGGCCAGCGCACCACCGGTGAGCAGCATCGCGGCCAGGGTCGCGCTGCTCGCACGACCCCGCCACGACCACGTGCTACCGGTAGCGGATCGCTGCATAGACGTTCATCAACCACAATGCCAGCGGGAAGATCGGCATCAGGCAGAGGTATTCGATCCATTCCACGAACTTGCGGAACAGCGGACTGTAGACGGTGTTGGGCACCACCGCGGCAGCGGTGAGGCCCGCGGTCGGCAGGGCCACCAGCACCGCGGCCGCGATCGACACCGACAGCGGCGACGAGAGCACCAGGGCGTAGCGCACCGCCACCACGGCGATGATCAGCACACCGGTGGCGGCCAGCGTAATGGCCTGCCAGCGGTCGACGTACGAGCGGCCACGCAGCACCAGGAACCCGGCGGTGAATCCCGCGAGGATCAGCGGCAGCCACCGCTCGTGGGTGTGCGGGTTGCACAGCGCGGAGAGAGTGACGACCACCAGGACGCCCAGCCCGATCAGCAGACCGCTCAGGAACGACCGAGCCCGCTCGGCCTGCAGCAACACATCGCGTACCGAGGCCGGTCCTTCCAGGGTGGGCGGGCCGCCCTCCGAGCGCACCACGGTCGTGGGCAGGTCGGGCCGGGCCTCGAACACCCACCGGCTGGTCGCCGACGGGAACACCGGCAGCCGAATGCCGGCCAGTCGCCGGGACAGTGCCGGGGCGGCGTGGTACAGCAGGACGCTGGCCAGCAGCAGGCAGGCCAGCAGGGTGACCGCGCTGGTGTTGGCGACCATCCGGGACAGGCTGGCCAGGGTGGCGAGCGCGCTGATGGTCACGATCGCGGTGTAGATCGCCAGCCGGCGACCGGTGAACCGCAATGCCAGCGCCGCACCGACGGCGAGGACGCCGAAGCCCAGCACGGCGTGCGGCGAACCGACCGGTCCGGGTGGTGCCGCGGCAGCCGCCACCGTGACCGGGACCAGTCCGCTCATCAGCAGGATGTCCGCGACGCGGCGGTCGGCGTCGGTCTTGGCGCGCATCAGCAGCATGCCGGCCACTACCAGCACCAGGACGCCGACGATTGCGGCGAAGATCGTGGTCAGCCAGCTGTTGTGGTGCCACCGCCACCAGCCCAGCACGCCGGAGGCCAGCACCACGCCGGTGGCCACCATGGACGCGCCGACCTGAAGGGCCATCACCGGGTCGATCGCGGCGAAGCGCTTGCTGAGGTTGGACGAGACCGCGGTGGAGATGTGCTCGATGACCTGCGAGCGGTGTTCGGTGTCCGCGACGAACCGGATCCACAACCGGTCGCCGTCGAAGACGTCCTGCTCGGTCAGCGACTGGGTGGCGCGCAGTGGCGTGCCGTCCACCAGGCACAGCGCCCAGCGGCCGCGTCCGGTCGCCTCCAGCGGGGTCTCCCCGAGTTCACGCAGGCGACTGTTGACCACCTTGAGCAGCGGGTCGGTCATCACCGAGACCGGCGCGTTGGCGTCCAGCAACACCCCGATCTGCACCCCCTCGCCAGCCATGATGCCGACGACGACGGCCCTGGGCGACGAAATACCCTCGATGTCAGTCTGTGGCGCGTCAGCTACTGCGGTCATCGTCCTGCACCTCCCGCCGTGGCGAATGAGTTAACTTCTGGTTTTTGCTGCGTGGTGGGCTTGCTCGGTGTGGTCACCGAGGCGCCGGTGGCTCCGCTGCTCCCGTGGAGCTGCGGCTGGACTGACTCCAAGTTCATGTGCCTCGCCTCGCGCTGATAGTTGTGGTGACGTGCTGCTTTTCCTGGTGCAACCCGTCCAGAGCAGTATGCCGTGTTGACATCCCGCTCGCATTTTATGTTGAAAAATGTTGTCTGACTGCGTGTTTCGTAACGGCGTTGTTAAACCCTGCTGTGCGATTTCCATTCGCCGTACGGCAGCGTGTCCAGCACGGTCTTGACTCCCACCTGCACCAACTGTGGGGTGGCCGGGCAGATAGCCAGCCATGCCTCGCCGGAGCCGGCCGTCCTGGCCTGTTGGTAGAGGGCGATGCGGCCGCCCGAACCGTCCTTCAAAGACAGCACCGACGAGCTCGGTCCTTTGGCGTCGTCCCGGTACTGGCGCGCATACACAGCGACCTCAGCAGCGGGATCGGACAGCGCCTGACCTAGCGCGGCGACGGTGGAGGCGCTGATACCCATGCGCCGCAGATCACCGCCGGAGAACACGTTGAAGCCCGACTCCTGCCACGACTTGGTGGCTTCGAGCATCTCCTCGAGGGGCACGTTGACGGCATTGATCGCCGCCGGGTCGGCGTGGTGGATGGATTCGAGCCCGTCCAGCACCAGCGCGGCAATCGAGGCGCTGTCAGAGACGACGACGTCATCGACGGTGATGTCGTTGCCCACCCGCACCGCGGACACCCAGTGTTGGGCGCGGCGAGCCAGTACCACCCGGAATTCGTTGTCGGGGATCTCACGCGAGCCCGGGGGCTGATTCTCGTCGTCGACGACGCCGTAGAGCAACTTGCCCCGCGACAGCAGCGCAACGACCTCGAGGTCGGGCGCGGCAAGCACCTTCATGCGCGCGGCCACCTGTTCGTTGACGGTGTCGCCCACCACGATGCCCTGCTCGCGCATGACCGCCATGCCCGGATGTTCGTTGAGCCAATCGTTGTTGTCGGTGGAGACATACGGCCGGCACCGCAACTCCGGTGCTACGTGCCGGATGTCCAGCAGTGCCTGCAGCATCCAGAAACCGTCGACATTGACAGTGATGTCCGTGCGGGTGCTCTGTTGATCCATCCCCTACCTCGTTGACTCTGTGTGATGACTACAGGACACGGCAGCACACCGACTTACCTGGTGTGCTGCCGCGTCCGCAGTTTTGGTTATCAGGCCCAGCTGGAGCCGACGGCGCTGTCAGTCTGCGCCATGTTGTTGCCGGCGGACTGAACCTTCTGGCCGTGGGTGTTGGCCTGCTCGTAGATCACCTGGAAGTTGCGGCCCAACTGGGCGATGAACTCCTGGCAAGCCACCGAACCGGCGCCGCCCCAGAAGTCACCGGCAGCCAACACATCGCGAACGATGGCCTGGTGCTCGGCCTCCAGGTTGGCGGCCTGGGCGCGAATGAGCGCGCCGTGGGCGTCGACGTCGCCGAACTGGTAATTGATGGTCATATCTGTGTTCCTTCTGTGTCGGGTCGGTCGGGCTAGCTGCTGAGGATCTGCTGGGAGGCCTGCTCTTGCTGCTCGTAGTTGTTCGCGTCGCGAACCAACCCGTCGCGCACCCCGTGCAGCATGTTCACGATGTTGCGGAAAGCGGTGTTCATCTGACCCATGGTGTCCAGCGAGGTGGCCGAGGCCAGACCGCTCCAGCCCGCACCCGCGATGTTCTGCGAGGACGCGTACATGCGACGGGCCTCGTCCTCGACGGTCTGGGCGTGGGTCTCGAAACGGCCAGCCATGGCCCGCATTGCGTGCGGGTCGGTCATGAAGCGAGTTGCCACTTGATGTCTCCTTGTTAGTGAATGATCTGGATTTACAACGCGATGGCCGATCAGCGCTACAGGCGTAACCGCCGACCGGGAAAAACTACGGAGAACCCCCTCTTCCGTCAGCCGGCGGCCACCGGGCTGCGTCACGGCCGGAAAGGTGTCGAACCCGAACCACGCTGTTCGAGTCGACGGCGAATGCAGGTGATCCGAAGTGACGGCCTCCGACCAAGCCGCTCAACCCCGAAATCACCGCCTGTCTGCCAGTTCGATCAGCCTGCGGCGGCTGCGTTGGCGGCCTCGGTGGCCGCATACGAACCCGAACTGGTGGCCAGAGTGTTCACGAACATCTCGTGAATCGCTGCGGCCTGGGCGCTCACGGCTTGGTACATCTGCGCGTGCGCGGCGAACTGGGCGGCGGTCAACGCCGATACCTCGTCGGCGGCCGCCGGAACCACCCCGGTGGTCGGGGCGGCCGCTGCCGCGTTCTGCGCGCTCATCGCGGTACCGATACCCTGCAGGTTTCCGGCCGCCGAGGTCAGCGCCTCCGGCTGTGTGGTCACGAAAGACATGCTTTTTCCTCTCAAATCTTCTCAGTAACCGCTCTCTGCAAGAGAGTAGATGACTGCGTCGGCCACCGGTCGCCTCAAAAGCTACCCGTTGGCAGTTGTTCACTGGACGGTAAACCTTATTCACCTGGTGTAACGACACAGTAACAGCGGTTAACCCGATTTGGCTTGACCTCGCACCAGTCCATGGCAACCTCCCAGCTTCGGACCGCCGGGTTGTGCCGGGCTGCTCCGCCGCGACGACTACGACACCGGCAACTCGGCCTTGTGCCGAGGGCAGTATGCGTCGATGCTCGCCCCGACGAAGAAGCCGGCATGAAAAGCCGGCATGCTGCTGCTGTTCAGCACGTCGCTGGCCACCTCATTGGGCGACATGCCGCTGTCGAGCCTGTCGCAGACGAAGTGTGCGGCCTCGATCGCATGTGAGTTGGAAATGTGGTCGGTGATGCCTTCGGACCGCAACTCGGCGAGGAATTTGTCGTCGACGGTGTCAGCGTGTGCGGGCGCGCCCGCGCCGAGCAACGCCAGCAGCGCCACCGCGATAAGCCGCCGATACATTCTGATGCTCCTGCAGATCAAGTGGTTGAGCCGGACCGCGAACCATGCCGGCTCCGGCATCCTGGGGTCGATTCTCGCGAGCTCGTCGCGAAGGCTGCGGCTATCCGGCGGGCATCGGGCGCGCCATCACGGTGGGTTTGAACCCGTAACGGGGCCCCGCGCCCGCCCCGCGCGTGCTGCCGCCCCCGCCGACGGGCATGCCGCTGAGCACGTTGCCGCTCTGCGCGCTTTCGCCCGCGATGATCGGCTCGCTGATCATCTGTACGGCCGGACGCACGGTGGGGGCGGCTGATGCGCCGGGCCACGAGGACGGAACCGCCAGGTGCCCGATGTGGGCGCCCTGTCCCAACCCGGCGGCCACCTGGCCGCCGGCCGTTCCCAACGCCCCGCTGATCGGCGGCGCCGCGACAGCTGGTGCGGCCGCGGCCGCGGCGGGGGGGTTCAGCCAACCCGCTGATTTGGCGATCTGGACGCCGAAGTTGCCCATACCCACGCTGAAGTACGGCAGACCCTCGGTGTTGTAGAAGAAGCTCGCGTAATTGGAATAACCCTGCATGAAGGTGCCCAGGTTGTTGGGCAGCGTGGTCTGCCCGGTCAGCAGGAACCAGATTTCGGTGAGGATCGGATAGTCGGTCGCGGCCGCCTGGGCCAGTTGTGACGCTCCACTGGGCGTGGACAGCAACCCCAACCGGCTGGTGATCTGATGGAAGAAGCTCTGCAGCGACTCCTGGATCGAGGCCACCGGTGTTGCCTGTGCGGCGGCGACCGCGGCCACCTGAGAGTTGGTTCCGATCGGGTCGGCGATGGCGGGAGCCGCGTCGAACCGCGACAGGTCGCTGGCCGCCGCCGCGGATCCGGCGTAGGTGTACATGGTCGAAGCGTTCTGGGCCCACATCTGTGCGTAGCCGGCCTCCAACTGTGCGATGACGCCGCTGTTGATGCCGAAGATGTTGGTCTGCAGTGCCTGCGCAAGCTCGGCGCGGTTGGCCGCAACCAGCGGCGGTGGCACGATCGCGGCGAACGCGGCTTCGAAGGCTGCCGCCACCGCCTGCGATTGGACGGCGGCATGCTCGGCTCGGGCGGCGGTAGCCGTCGTCCAATCCACAAAGGGTTGTACGGCTTGCACCATGGTCGCCGAGGCCGGTCCCAGCCACTCTTCGCCGGCAAGCAGGGCCAGCACGGCCTCATAGCCCTGGGCCGTCGACGCCAACTCGGCGGCCAGGGCGTTCCAGGCCGAGGCGGCGGCCAACCAGGAGGCCGCGCCCGGCCCGGAGTACATCATCGCCGAGGTGATCTCGGGCGGCAGGGCAGCCAAATCCGTTGTCATGTACTGACTCCTCACTTGTCCGTGTGGCGTTGACCGGTGTCACCCGGCCGAGGGTGGGCGGGTCAACACGGTGTGCCGCAACCCGTACCGGACACCGAGGTGGCCTGCGCGTTCGCCGTTGCGCGCACCCGGCGGAACACCGCGCAGCGCGGCGTTCATCACGTTGTCGGGGCTTACCTGGGCCGCCGGGGTGGCAAAGTGTGCGCTCGTCAGCTTCGGCACGGTCTGCTGCGCACTCCCGGTCGCGGCGCCCCAGCTCGCCGGCACCGACAGTCCGCCCACGTGCGCGGCGGACGCGGTGCCCGCCGTGACGCCTATGCCGCTGTGAAAATGCCACCCGCCGGCGCCCAGGGCGGCGAATTGCGGTGTCGGATACCAGGCGCCCCCGGCTCCGGCGGTGGTGCCCAGGCCCGGGAACAGTTGTTGCCCGATAGACCAACCGAAGTTCCCCAACCCCACCCCGAAGTACGCCTGCAGTGTTTGCCGCAGCACGTTGTACATGCCGGGATAGAGCCCCGCCCAGTTGTTGTCGGGCGTGGGCAGCCACCCCAGCATCGGTGCCCACCCGATCGGTGTGTCGACGATGTGCACGATGTCCGAGGGAGAGGCGCCCGCCGGTGCCACCGCGAGATCCCGGACTGCGGCGCGGGACAGCAACTGCGGAATCGTGTGCGCCGCCTCGGGGGCGGTGTCGCCGTCGTGCGCATCGGTGGTGTGGGGAGGCGCGGCGAACCGGCTCAATTCGGTGGCAAGCGCTGCGGAGGCCGCATATCCGTACATTGCCGTGGCGTCCTGAGCCCACATTTCCAGATAATCGGCTTCGGCGGCCGCGATGGCGGGGAAATTCTGTCCGAATACATTGGTGGCGACCAGCGTCATCAATAGGACCCGGTTAGCCGCGATTACCGGCGGCGGCACCGTCATCGAGAATGCGGTTTCGTAGGCGGCCGCGGCGGCGCGGGCATGGTTGGCGGCTTCCTCGGCCCGGACGGCTGACGCACTCAGCCAACTCACGTACGGTCCCACTGCCGCAACCATCGACTCCGCGGCCGGTCCGATCCACAGCGAGGTGGTCAGTTCGGCCACCACAGATGTGTAACCCGTTGCAGTCAAACTCAATTCGACGGCCAGACTGTCCCACGCGGAGGCCGCGGCGAGCAGGGGTCCTGACCCTGGACCGGTGTAGATCCGGCCCGAGTTGATCTCAGGCGGCAACGCCGCGAAGTCGAACACCACCCTCCTAGCCAGCACACAATGGGGGTCGTTTCTGCACAGTCGCGGCCACGCTGCGGCAACCCTCTGAAAACATAGAGGCAACCACCGCGGCACCCGGTTCAGTCCACCAGATATTCATTTTCGCGAATTAGTTGTTAAACCGCAGTTCAGGAAAATGGCGAAAGGGGTAGCGAGCGTTTCAGTCCGACTCGAGCACAAGTGCCATTTCCGGGCAGGAGTCGACACCTTCCCTGGCGAGTTGCTCGTCTCGTGCGGCGACCTGGTGCTCCTGCAGGATCGAGTAGCCGGCCTCGTCGATCGGGAACAGCTCGGGGTCCACCGCGTAGCACTGTGCGTGCCCGGCACATTTCGACTGTTCGAGACGAATCCTCATCGGAAGTCAGCCTAGCCATCGGCTCGCCGGACGCCCCCGCACGCGACCACGTTGGTAGGTTTCCCGGCGTGAGCCCCCCGGACGCCTACCACGCCGGTGATTTCCACCTGCCCAGGCTGGAATACTCGTCACTGCCACTGGCCGCGGATCGCGGGGTGGGCTGGCGGGTCCTGCGGGGGGCGGGCCCGGTGGTCTTCATGAACGGCCACTATTACCTGACTCGACGCGAGGATGTGCTGGCCGCGCTACGCAATCCCGAGGTCTTTTCGTCGCGGGTGCTGCAGCCGCCGACCAATCCCCTCCCGGTACTCCCGCTCGCGTTCGACCCGCCGCAACACACCCACTACCGCAAGATCCTGCAGCCCTATTTCAGCCCGCACGCGCTGGGCAAATCCTTACCCGTGCTGGCCCGCCATGCAGCCGACATGATCGGCGCGCTCGCCGACCGCGGTGGCTGCGACGCGATGGCCGAGCTGGCACGTCTCTACCCATTCCAGGTGTTTCTCGACCTCTATGGGCTGCCCCTCGAGGACCGGGACCGGCTGATCAACTGGAAAGACGCCATCACCGGCGACCAGGCCTACCTGTCCCTGGCCGAGATGGAAAAGGGGCAGATCAACCTGTTCGGCTATCTCAGCGACGCGATTCAACAGCGCCGGCAACATCCTGGCTCCGACATGTTGTCCCACATCATGACCGACCCGGCCGGCCTCACCGACCTCGAACTGCTGGGCATGAGTCACCTGCTGATCCTCGCCGGTCTGGACACAGTGACGGCGGCCATTGGTTTCGCTCTGCTCGAACTCGCCCGCAGGCCGCTGTTGCGTGCCCAGATCCGTGACGATCCGCGGCAGACCCGACATTTCGTCGAGGAGATCGTCCGGCTCGAGCCTGCGGCACCGGTGGCGCCCCGGATCACCACCACATTCGTCCACGTCGGTGGCATGACCCTGCCACCAGGTGCGCAGGTCCGGCTGTGTATGGCCGCGGTCAACCGCGACGGCAGCGATGTGACGTCCACCGACGAGCTGGTCATGGACGGCAAGCTGCACCGGCACTGGGGTTTCGGCGGCGGACCACATCGCTGTCTGGGCTCCCACCTCGCGCGGATGGAACTGACGGTCGTCGTCGCAGAGTGGCTCAGGAGGATCCCGGACTTCGGCCTACCGGCTGATTATTCGCCGCAGATCGCATTTCCATCGAAGACGTTCGCGCTCATGTCGCTGCCGTTGCAGTGGGACTGAGCGGGGTGGTTATCCCGGTATCCGGCGCTCCCCCAGCACGCTCCTTTCTATGAGGGTTCATAGAAATGCTGGAGAGAAGCCTGAAACATAGCGAATACATAGATTGCGCACCGATCCTCGGATCATCGGGCGCGCCTTGCCCCTGCTTAGTATTTGCCCAGTTCACAGACCGGCATGGGCAACCGCGGGTTGAACGCACGCTGAACATAACTCGGCACCTAATGAACAGTCGGCGTCTTCGGTTCCTGCAGAGCAGCTGCCAATCTAATGTGGTTCATGTGAGTCAACTGAGATAGCTACCAGATCTTCAGATGACCTGATATGATCCGCGACTTTTGTGAAAGCGGTGGGACGCCGACCGAGGCAGTCGCAGCACATCGGGGTGTTGCGCTCAATCCGAAAATCAAGCCACGCCGGAGGAATCTGATGTCTTTTGTTCGTACCTATCCCGAGCACCTGGTCGCTGCAGCCAGCAATTTGCAGTCGCTGGGAGCGGCGTTCAATGCCGGGACTGCGGCGGCTGCCGGGCCCATCACGACGGTGTTGCCCGCTGCAATCGACGAGGTGTCGGTGCTGACGGCAGCGCAGTTCGCCACGCACGGTCAGCGGTTTGCGGAGTTGAGTGCACAGGCATCGCGGATTCAGGCGCAGTTGGCGGCGACGCTGGCCACCAATGGGGTGTCGTACGCGGACACCGAGGCGGCCAACGTCGCAGCGGGGCTGTAGACGGGTATCAGAGACCAGGAGCAGGGGCATCGTGGTGGATTATGGATTGTTGCCGCCGGAGATCAATTCGGCGCGAATTTTTGCAGGTCCGGGTCCGGCTTCGCTGATTGCCGCGGCGACGGCGTGGCAGGGTTTGGCGGCGGACTTGGCGGCGGCGGCGACGGGTCATCGATCGGTGATCGAGACGTTGACCAGTGGTCCGTGGACCGGTCCAGCCTCAGCACAGGTGGCGGCGGCGGTTTCGCCGTTCATCATGTGGTTGACCAACAGTGCCGAGCAGGCGGGACAGACGGCAGGTCAGGCCGGTGCGGCGGCTAACGCCTACGAGACGGCATTGACGGCGTCGGTGCCGCCACCCATGATCGCGGCGAACCGGGCGTTGGTGCAGGCGTTGACCGCGACGAACATTTTCGGGCAGAACAGCGCCGCTATTGCGCAGTTGGAGGCCCAGTACGGCGAGTTCTGGGCCCAGGACGCCGGGGCGATGTACACCTATGCCGGCAGCACCGCGGCGGCTACCCAGCTCGCCGAACCGGTGGCGCCGGCAGAGGTGACTGATCCGCTGACCGGGCCCGTCGATCAGGCGATCGCCGCGGTCAAGGCCCAGGGTTCGGCCATCCAGACCCAGCTCAACAATGTGGGTGCTTACGTGAATCCCCGGGTCGGCGATGTGCTCAAGACGTTGTCGTCGCCGCTCAACGGCAACGGCCCGGCCATCGATGCCTGGCTGATGGCCAACACGCCGCTGGATGACATTGTGCCGCTGTACCAGAAGTACCTGTCGCCGTACATCAACTCGGTAGCGGCTTCGATTCAGGTGGTCCAATCCGTCGGCCAGAACAGCAGTGGTCTTTCGGGCCTCCTCAGTTTCGGCAACACCCTCAGCAAGGACGCCGCCTCCGCGGCTAGCAAGGCTGCCGAGGCTGCGACCGGCGCGGGGCAGGCTGCGGCAGGTGCTGGACAGGCTGCGGCCGGTGCTGCGGGCAAGCTGGGCGGGGTGGCTGCGGGCCTGGGCAAGGCGGTGCCGCTGGGCGGGTTGTCGGCGCCGGCGAGTTGGACGCCGTGGCATGCCACGCTGAATCCGGGGGTGGCCTCGGCAGTTCCGGCGGGTGCTCAGGGCGCCAACAGCTTCCCGATGGCTCCGCCGTTCGGGCAGTTCGTCAACGGTGGCTACGGGCGCAATCAGCCGACATATGGGTTCAAGCCCTCGGTGATGGCCAAGCCCCCGGCCGCCGGCTAGCGGTCATCGGGCATCAGGGGGAACAGACACCGATGTTCGACTTCGGCTTGTTGCCGCCCGAGATCAATTCCGGGCGGATGTATACCGGGGCCGGTTCGGGGCCCATGCTGGCCGCCGCGGCAGCGTGGAGCGTCCTGGCAGCTGAGATGGCCTCCGTCGCGCACGGCCACCGGTCGGTGATCGTGGAACTGACCGGTGGGCCGTGGGTCGGGCCGGCCGCGGAATCGCTGGTCGCGGCGGTGACACCGTTCATCGCCTGGCTGGACAGCGGCGCGGCGGAAGCCGAGCAGGCCGCCGGTCAGGCATTCACCGCTGCGGCGGCCTACGAAGCGGCGTTCACCGCCACGATCCCGCCGCCGGTCATAGCGGCCAACCGGGCGTTGCTGGGGGCGTTGGTGGCCACCAACTTCCTGGGGATCAATACTCCGGCCATCATGGCCACCGAGGCGGCGTACGCGGAGTTCTGGGCCCAGGACGCCGGGGCGATGTACAGCTATGCGGGGAGTTCCGCGGCCGCCACCGAGTTGACCGAGTTGCCCCAGCCCGCCGAGGTCACCGATCCCACCGGACTGGCCGACCAGGCCGTTGCGGCCCTCAAGAGCGCGGGCCAGGCGGTGGAAAGCCAACTCAACAACCTGGGATCGCACATAGCGCCGCGTCTCGGCGATGTGCTGCAGACACTGTCGTCCCCACTCAACGGCCAGGGCGCCGCGATCGACAGCTGGATCGCCGCCAACACTCCCCTCGACGACATCGTCCCGCTCTACACGAAATACCTGTCGCCCTACATCAATTCGTGGGCATTGTTGAACCAGAGCACGCTGTGGTTCGGAGACGACGCAGCGGGCTTCGCGAAGGTCGCCACTGTTGCGAATACGCTGTCTGCCGACGCCGCCAAGGAAGCCGCAAAAGCTACCCAGGCCGCCGGAGCGGCCGCGCGCAGCGGCGTCGGCGGCGTGGCCGCGAGTCTGGGTAAAGCGGTCCCGATCGGCAAGTTGTCGGCCCCGGCCGGCTGGACCACGGCAACCGCACCGAGCACCGCCGGCGCGACAGCGATCAGCAAGGCCACCGCGATTCCCGCTGCGGCCGAAGGCAGTGCCGGCAACGTGCCCGGGACCGGCCCCGTCGGCCAGTTCGTCAACGCCGGCAACGGCCGTAAGACCCCCGCCTACGGACACCGACTCAAATTCATGACCAGACCACCGGCAGCCGGCTAGTTAACCTGGTTGTCGACGTCACGCCACGTTGTCCCCAACGTGGCGTGACCTTTTCGCGAAGACCTCTGCGGCAGTTCGCCGTTCGCTGCACAGTTTCGCAGTAGCCGTGACCATCCCGGTGCTCGACGAGCTGTGTGCAGCGCGCTCGTCGCTCTTCGCATTCAACAGATGACAGGGCCAGAAAGGACAATGCCGCTGCGTGGCGCCGGCCGTCAACCGGCGCCACCGCAGCGGCAGGGCCCGTGTTACTTGCGCACCTCGGTGGCTGCGACCTGCACGAAGGTGCCGGTGTCCTCGGCCATCAGCAGGCCTCGACCGCGGGGCAACGGACCACCCTTCATCTTGCCCCGGATGAAGCCTTCGTCCGGGTCGGCGTCCATCACCAGCAGCGGCGCATTGGCCTGATGCAGACCTCGGAGCATCGGGTCGCTGCCTGCCGACGACCAACCGCCGAAGGTGCGGGTGACGATCACGTGCAGACCGACGTCGGCGGCCCGGTTCACGAACGGCACCACCTTGTGCAGCGGCGAGTCGAAGCCGGGGGGCAGCTGCTGGATGTCGTCGACGATCAGGAAAATCTCCGGACCGCTCCACCATGACCGCGACAGCAGCTCCTCGGCGGACAGACCCGGCGGTGGTTCCCGCCCCGCCAATGCCGCCGACAGCTCACCCATCATCGCGACCACGCCGTCGAGGTTGTAGGCGAATTTCTCCACGTAGTCCGAGCCCAGCGTGGTCAGCAGTTGCCGGCGCGGGTCGATCAACCACACCTGCGCGGATTTGCGTCCGGGCGGCGGGGGCGGTGCGCTGGTGGCACCGGGCGCGTACAACCGGCCGATTTCGGACATGATGGTGGCCAGCGTCGTGGTCCGCCCACATTCGCGTCGACCGGTCACCATGAGGTGCGAGTTCTCGGCGAAGTTGAGGTAGACCGGCTGCAGGTCCAATTCGGAAATGGCCCAGGCGATTCCGCCGGCACCGACGCCCTGACGGGTGTCCCGCGCCGCAAGCTCGCGGACCTGTTCCACACCGAACCGCGCCGGCAGTCGCCGTACCGGGGGTGCCACCGCCGTGGTGAGCCGGCTGACCGCGGCGACCACACTGTCGCTCTCGAACACATTGTCGGCGGTGCTGGACAACGACGGGCGGGCCACCAGGGTGTGCAGGCCGGCCTGCGGGTCGCTGTCGAGTCGCACGTAGTTGACCGCAACCATGCCGCGCCCCGGCTTGACCGGGACGTCCTTGGCGAACCGGGAACGCACCAGCTTGGCGTCCTCGACGGCGGCCAACCGCAGTTCGACACGCGAGCCGAAACCACTGCGCACCGGGGGCCGCAGCTCCGATTCGCGGTCGGCGGTGACGATCACGTGCACACCGAACGAGGGACCCTGGTTGATGATCACGTTGACCTGGTCGATCAACACCTCGTTTTCCTCGGCCAGGGCACGGTAGTTGTCGATGACCAGGTAGACGTCACCGAACCCGTCGTTGGGCACCGGACCGGCTTCCCCGCCGAACTTGCGGCGCCGGAACATCTCCATCGACGCGATGCCGTACTCCAGGAAGCTGCGCTTGCGTTCGCGCACCAACGCCAACAGCTCAGCGACCGTACGGCGGACACCGTAGGGATCGGTAGGACCGGCGACCTCGCCCACGTGCGGCAGCTGGGCCACCGTGGTCAACGCGGTGCTGCTGTAGGCCAGGCAGTAGAACTGCACCTGCTCGGGTGTGTGGGTCAGCGCCGCCGAGCAGATCAACGTCTGCAACGCGGTGGTCTTGCCGGAACCGCCGGCGCCCAGGATCAGGACGTTGGAGCCCGGCCCGGAGGTGTCGACCGTCCACGGCGGCTGGTCGTGCTTGAACGGCCGGTCGATGATCCCGATCGGGAACACCAAATTCCTGGCCGAGCCGTAGTCCTTGTTCCACGGGTGCCCGAGGAAGCGGTTCACCAGTTCGTCGATGGCGATCGGCTGGGTCAGCGGCGGCTGCCACAACCGGTACGGCTCGAACTTGATCTTGCGCAGCTGATCGATGATCACCGTGCCGACCTTCGGCGTACGGATCGCCTCTTCCTCCTCCTCGACGACCTCACCGTTGGTCAGGGCGGGCAGGTCAGGCTCGACGGTCGGACCGCCGACGCTGACTTCCATCGGCGTGAACGAGTTGGTGAACAGTTGCGGGCGCACGTAGTCGATGCTGTGCACCAGCACCGGAGCTTCCTCGCCGTCGACGCTGGAGATGCGGAAGTAGTCGCGCCACAGGAACTCGGCCTGGAACCGGATGATGTCTTCCAGGCTCTTACGGAAGTAGCCCAGCCCGGCCTGCGCCGGCAGGTTCACCGCGTTGGGCACACCTGCCGCCTGCGCGGCGCCGGCGGTACGGGCTTTCAGCACCAGCCGGTAGCCCATGTTCTCCATCAGCTTCTCGGCGCGGCTCTCGATCGTCTGGGACGCCATCATCAGGTGGATCCAGTAGGCGCGGCCCTGCCGGCCGATCGAGTCGAGCACGTCGACGGCGGTCGGCATGATCCGGAACCACTCGTAGAACTCGTCGATGACGACCACCAGCATCGGCAGCGGCGCCATGTCCTGGCCGCGTGCCCGCATCCTGGTCCGCACGGAGTTGTATTCCTTGGCGTCGTCCACTCCGGCGCTGTCACAGATCGCCTTTCGACGCGCGATCTCGCCCCACAGCGCGTCCAGGAAGCGCTCCATCAGCGCCTGGTCTTCTTCCAGGTCGGTGATGATGCGCGACACGTGCGGCACCCCGGCGAACGGCTTCACGGCCGATCCACCCTTGAGGTCGGCCAGCACGAACTGCAGTTCCTCCGGCGGGTGACCGAGCATCAGCGACTCGATCACCGTGCGCACCAGCGTCGACTTACCCGAACCCGTCGTACCCGACATGACGCCGTGCGGGCCGTCACCGCCTTCGTCCAGCGACTTCATGTCCAGGAACAGCAGCTCGCCGTTGTCGGAGCGGTTGCCGAACGGCGCCCGCAACCTGGAGCGGCCCATCGTGTCCGTGCGGCTGCCCCACAGATCCTCGAAGTCGATCGCGGAAGGATCGTTGATGCCGTAGTAGGACAAGATGTCCCGGGCGCCGATGTGGGCGACCCGCTGGCCGATCTCCTCGTAGGCCTCGGCGAGTCGCCACTGGGCCAGCTTCTGACTGAACTCTTCGGCTTCGGCGGTGCTGATCTGGTCGGTCAGCGCGAAGAACCACGGCTTGTCGTCGATCACCATCCAGGTGTCACGGTCGCGGGGCAGCGCCTCGATCACGCCGATTTCGTCGAACTGCAGCTTGCGCTCAGGAACCCCGGTCCACATCGACGAGCCGGTCAGGTCGAAGAACGTCACGCCGTCGACACCCTCGGCGCTGATCACGTACTCCCACTGCGGGTCGTCGACGTCGGCGATGATCACGTGGTGCGGGGTCGGCGTCTGCGCCGAGGAACTGGCGTGCCGAGGTGTGAAAGACCCACGCCCGGCGAACAATTCGGCCTGCTCGGCGGCGAACTCGCGCACCGAGCTGTACACCATCCGGGCGTTGCCGGCGGCGTCGTGGCGCCGGGAGTCGCCGAAGTGCGGCAGCCACTTGACCCAGTCCCACTCCTCGAGGTCCGAGCTGACCACGATGAACTGCATGTGGTCGGGGCCGTGCGAGAAGGTCAGTTGACAGATGATCGAGCGCATCAGCCCGAGCACCTGCTCGCGGTCCCCGACCAACGCATACCAGGGTTCCACCAGCACCGAGATCATCTTCGGCAGGTTGTAGACCACGCTCTGGTAGCGCCCGAACTCCTGCAGCGCCTTACCGGTCACCGGCTCCAGCTCGATGTCGGTGGGCATGTTCTGCGGCTCACCCCAGGTGACCTCGGGTCGCGTCATACCGACGCCGACGCGGACCACCCCGAAGTTGAGGTCTTTACCGTCCGGCTTGCGCTCCCACATGCGCGACGTCCCCACCGCGGCGGACAACGTGTTGGGTGCCGGGTGGAACCAGCGGTAGTTGGCGTCCATGCTGTCCGCCGACTCCTGCGCGGTCTCCCGCAGCATGTCCAGCATCAGCATGAACTGGGCGCGCATCGCGTCCAGTTTCGGCCGGCTCATCTGCTGCTGGCCGCCGAACCGGCCGCCGAACATCATCATCATCATTCCGCCGACCATGAAGATCGGGAAGATCGAGCCGACACCGCCGAACACGTGTGAGCCGCTGGCGAAAGTCATGGCGACCATGCCGCCGAGCAGACCGATCACCACCACGCCGACCACGATCAGCCACCAGGGCTTGCCCTCGGGCGGCGGAATGCTCAGCGGGGTCGGCAGAACAATGTTCTCCGGCTTGATGACCGGCGGTCTCTCCGGTGTCGGTCGGGCAAAACCACGTTTCACTTCGGTACCACCAACTCTGCAGGGGTCATGTCCATCGGTAGCGTGTCGTGCTCCACCAGAGCATCCGCGCGCGACAATGTCGGGCCTTGCGGCATCAGCCGCAGCGCCACCCACGGCGCCAGGCTCGGCTGCAGGGTCAGACCCAGCGCTTCGCGCGCTTCCTTGGTGTCGTCCACCCCGAAGCGCGCACCCGCGTTGGTCAGCCACCACAACGACTCGGTGGTCTGGGCGCCGGGATTGTTGCCGGTGACCGCAACGAAGTTCGCGTAGTTGGGTCCGAAATAGACCTGGTCGGCCACGCGTCCGGTCATGTCCGCCTTCACCAGGTTGACCACCCGGTTCATCTCGCTGGGCTTGATCGGCAGCGTCGGCCCCGAGACCACCTGGACCCGCGCACGGTTCTCACCGGTGGTCCGTTCCCACCACCAGCAGGTGGACGGGTTCTCCCGGATGTCCTGCACGTTCAGCGGATCGTTCGGGTAGGAGGACAGGTCCAACCGGTTCACCACCGGCATCTTGGCCAGCGCGGACGGTTCGACCGTCACCGGCTTGGTGTTGCCCGGCCGCTCGGCGTTCTGCAGGATCTGGGCCACCAGCGGCGGCAGGGTTTGCACCCCGTCGGTCAGCACCAGCGAATACTGTTGTGGCCCACTGATTTGCGGGGTGACGAGGATCGTTCCGACCGGACCGGGCGCACCGGGGAAGGTCGGCTGGGCGCCCGCGTTGGGCACCTCGGGGACCAGCAGTTCCGGTCCGACCGGCAGCGCGTCGTAGAGCGCGTGGCTCATCGGCCGCGCCTGCGTCACCTGTTCCGGGGTCAGTCCGAGTGGCAGCAGCACCGACCGGTCGGTGGCGTCGATCTTGGACCGGCGGCCTTCCCGGATCACCCAGGTACTGCCGCCATAGCTGAGCACCACCGCGTCCGATCCGCTGAGAATGCGACGGTGGCCGCTCATGTCCGGCGTTCCGTCGATCACCGTCACGGTCACCCCGCCCGGCGAAGCCATCCCACCCGACGTGCCGCCCACGGTGTCGCACACCAACCACGACGACGCGGGAGGGTTCTTCGGCGCGAACTCGGTGGGAGCGCCGGGAATACCGACCAGCGGTCCGTGCGGCATGCTGGCGATCTGGCTGCTGCGGACCAGGTGCGGGTTGTCCGGGCGCCCGGTGATCAGTCGTGCCGACGCCAGGTTCAGCGCCGGGTAGAGCCGGTCCCCCACTTTGACGTACAGCGCCCCGGAGTCCCGGTCGGCGATGATCGGGGCATCGTTGATCTGGCCCGCCGGGCTGATGAAGGAGTACAGCAGGGCGCCCAGGCAGATGACCAGTGCCGCCGAGACCGACGCGACGACGGCCAGGGTCTGACGCCGACCGGGCTCGATCTCCATGCGCACCCGCCACCGGGTCAACGCCATGGCGGTGCGGCGCGCCAGGAATTGGTAGCCCGTTACCTGGGTCCGCGTCGACAATCCGAGACCGTATCCCGATCCCCGCTGTCCGCGGCTATGTTCAGCCACGTTCGATCACCTTCCGGTTGTCAAAATCCCTGGATATGAGCCCTTGCGGTCAAGTACATCGATAACCGTAGGGCACCCGTAGAGACCTCGCCAGGCGGCAGGAGCCGTCGGCGGCCGCGCTGGATCCCCCACGGTTTCATCGTGTCTTCTCTGGGCATGGTAGCCGCGAATGGCCCAGTCGGCGCGCTAAGTCACACACCGCCGGATTCCCCGGTCCGAGCTGCGGGTAGCAAGATTGCCGGCATGACCGAGCTTGCGCCGTCTCTCGTCGAACTCGCCCGGCGGTACGGCATCGCCACGAGTTATCAGGATTGGACCGGCCGGCAGGTGCTGGTCTCCGAGACCACAGTGGTGTCCGTTCTTGCCGCGCTCGGCGTCGCGGCCGGGACCGAGCAGCAGCGCAACCAGTCCCTGATCTCCGAACGTCGGGCGTACTGGCAACGGCCGCTGCCGCCGACGGTGGTGTCCCGCGCCGGGGCGCAGACGCGATTCTGGGCGCATGTGACCCATGGCGCGCCCGCCGACGTGTGGTTGAAGCTCGAGGACGGCACCCGACGCACCGGTGCGGACAGCGGCATCGTGCAGATCGACAACTTCACGCCGCCGTTCGAGCTGGACGGCCGCTGGGTCGGTGAGGCCAGTTTCCTGCTGCCGGGCGACATTCCGCTGGGCTACCACCGGTTGCAGCTGCGTTCCGGCGACGAATCGGCCGACACCGCCCTGATCGTGACACCGGACTGGGTGGGGCTGCCCGACGCCCTCGGCGGCCGGCGGGCCTGGGGGCTGGCCGTTCAGCTGTACAGCGTGCGGTCCGGACGGTCGTGGGGTGTGGGCGACCTCACCGACCTGGCCGACCTGGCGCTCTGGTCGGCTACCGTGCACGGCGCCGACTACGTGCTGGTCAACCCCATGCACGCGGCGGCGCCGCCACGATCCGCCGCCGAACCCATGGAGCCCTCCCCCTACCTGCCCACGTCGCGGCGCTTCGTCAACCCGCTCTATCTGCGCGTCGAAGCCGTCCCGGAGTTCGTCGACCTGCCCAAGCGCCGCCGGGTGCGCCAATTGCGCGACCGCGTGCTGCAGCGCGCCGATCAGCTCGACCGCATCGACCGCGACACGGCGTGGGCCGCCAAGTGTGAGGTGCTGCGACTGCTGCATGCGGTGCCGAGGTCGGCGGGCCGCGAGTTGTCCTACGCGGCGTTTCGCGCCCGGGAAGGCCAGGCCCTGGACGACTTCGCGACCTGGTGTGCGCTGGCGGAGGTGCACGGCGGGGACTGGCGTCGGTGGCCGAAGTCGCTGCAGCATCCCGACGCCGGCGGTGTTGCCAAGTTCGTCAGGAAGAACCAGCGAGCGGTCGACTTCCACCGGTGGCTGCAGTGGCAATTGGACGAGCAACTCGCGGCCGCCCAGTCGCAGGCCGTGCGTGCGGGGATGGCGCTGGGCGTCATGCACGACCTGGCGGTCGGCGTGCACCCCACCGGTGCCGACGCCTGGGCTCTGCAGGATGTGCTGGCGCTGGGCGTCACCGCGGGCGCGCCGCCGGATGAGTTCAATCAACTCGGCCAGGACTGGTCGCAGCCGCCGTGGCGCCCCGACCGGCTCGAGCAGGCTGAGTACCGGCCGTTCCGTGCGCTGATCCGGGCGGTGTTGCGGCACGCCGGTGGCGTCCGGATCGACCACATCATCGGGCTGTTCCGGTTGTGGTGGATCCCCGACGGTGCGCTGCCCACCGGCGGGACCTACGTGCGATACGACCACGAGGCGATGATCGGCATCGTCGCGCTGGAAGCTGTCCGGGCCGGCGCGGTCGTGGTCGGCGAGGATCTGGGCACCGTCGAGCCCTGGGTGCGCGACTACTTATTACTGCGCGGCCTGCTGGGCACCTCGATCCTGTGGTTCGAGCAGGACTTCGAGCAGGGAAATGCTTCCGGCGGCCCGCTGCCCGCCGAACGCTGGCGGGAATACTGTCTGTCCGCGGTCACCACCCATGACCTGCCGCCGACCGCCGGTTACCTGGCCGGTGACCACGTGCGGCTGCGGGAGGACCTGGGATTGCTGACCCGGCCGGTGGCGGCCGAGTTGGAGCACGCGGCGACGGAGCGGGCGGCCTGGCTGGCCGAACTGCGCCGCGTCGGTGTCCTCGCCGACGCTGAGGATCGGCCCGAGCAGTTGATCCTGGCCCTGTACCGCTACCTGTGCCGCACTCCGTCACGGCTGCTCGGGGTGGCCCTGACCGACGCGGTCGGTGACCGGCGTACGCAGAACCAGCCGGGCACCACCGACGAGTACCCGAACTGGCGGATTCCGTTGACCGGCCCGGACGGCCGGCCGATGCTGTTGGAGGACGTCTTCACCGACGAACGCGCCGCGGCACTGCTCGATGCGGTGCGCGCCGAGATCGGGCCGTGAGTGCTGTGTCCACCGACCGCGCGGCCCTCAGCGACCTGGTGCACCGCTATGCAGCCTATGTCGACGATCGTGAATTCGATTCTGTGACAATGCTTTTCACCGAGAATGCCGAACTGACGGTGCCGGACCCGCCGGGCAATCTGCGGCCGGTCCGCTCGCATCGGGGCCACAGCGCGATCGCGGACGCGGTGGCTGCCGTTGCGCACGTGGCCCGCACCGAGCACGCCATCGTCGGTGAGGTCTACGACCCGGGCCCACGCAGCGGAGCCGCGCGTGGCCGGATCGCGTGCGTGGCGCACCACTGGAGCCGGCGGGCTGAGGAGGTGATCGACGCCGTATGGCATCTGCGCTACGACGACGAATACGAACTCACTGACACCGGTTGGCGGATCAGTAGTCGAGCTCTGACGATCAACGCCATCGAGACCCGCCCGGTACGCCGGTTACTGCCCCGACGGTAGGCCGAACCGTTTGTGCCAGCGGCATTCCGGGTAAATTCCCGACGGGCTCCAACTCGGTCGATCGGGACGACCGCTGCAAGTTGCTGCAGAGGAGATGCTCATGGACGACGCCGCACGCTACGCCGTGGGCGGGCAACCGCACGACTCGATGCGGGCGCTGGATGACTTCGAAGACAACGTGGAACGCGCACCCGGACTGGTGGTGATGACCGGCGCGGTTCTGGCGTTCGTGGGGTCGGTGGCGGCGTTCGCGCTGGGCAAGATCGGTATCGGAATCGGCGCCGCCAGCAGCGGAATGCTGATCCTGAGCGCTGGGTTGTCCTGGCTCAGTATGGAACGGCGGCGGGTACGCGCCGCGGAACGCGAGATGCGGTTCGACGAAGCTCCGCGGCGGGCGGGTTAACGCAGGTCGGCGAGGTTCTGCACCGACTTGCGCACATCGGAGCGCAGCACTCGCGCCACGACTTTGCCGACCGGCCCGCTGAGTACGCCGCCGCTGAGGTCGGCGGTGAGGTCGAAGGTCGAACCCGGATCCTGCGGGGTCACCTTCATCGCGACGGTGATGCGGATCCCGCCGCGGCCGCGGCCTTGCAGTTCAATGGATTTCGGCTCGTCATACTCGGTGACTTCCCAGTGGATGACATTGCGGAAGCCCTTGACCTTGACACACGACGAGACACAGGTGCCCTTCTCGATGTTGTCGGGCACCTTGCCGCGCCAGCCGGCGAAAATCGTCATCCACTCGTCGAAGCGCTGCAGATCGGAAGCGAGCTTCCAGGCTGCCTCGGGGTCCACGTCCGAAGTCGTCGAGACATCTACCTTGGCCACCTGGTTGTGCTCCTCCCGCTGTGAACAGTCCCGCGGTTACATACCCGAGCGCGGCAGGGAGAAAACACCGGCGTCTTCGTCGGCATGAACGGGCTTGCCGGACAACGGGATTGGTCAGATACCGGTCCAGGCGGTGGCCACCTGGGTGGCGACATCGATGATCTGGGCGGCCTGGGACTCCGGCTTGTCGATCTCTTCTTTGACGTACTGGGCGATGAAGCGCCGGATCTCGCCGTCCACACCGGCCAGAATGCGCAGCACTTCGCCGCGGAATGAATTCGATGACACGTTGACGGTGATGTCGGAGGGCCGCGGTTTGGACACGTCGACGATGAGCAGCAGCGGTTCGGCCGCGCGCGCCGTGGCCCGCAGCGCGATATCGCCGGTGACCACGAAACGCTGCTTGTCCAGGCGCAAGTCCAGCAGCAGGTCGATGGTCAGCGGGATGTGGATGACGAACGTGATCAGGTCGCCGAGCTTGCGGGTGACCCGTGGCTCCTGGATCTTGACGTTCGCACTGACCTTGGCAATACCGCCGGGGCCCTGGGCGATCGGGTCCATGGCGAACTCACTGCCTGCAATTTCGGCGAAGGCGGCGGCCACCCGGTCGGGCGTGACCGCGACCTCGAAGAATCTGCGGCCGAACTCTTCGTAACTGAGGAAGTCGTGGTTTTGCATAGATTCCTACCGTCTCATGTCAGCTGCCCGGACAGACGTTGATCCGGTCGCGTCGCCCAATTTGTGTGATCTGGGCCACTTCTAGCGAATTTGTGAACAACGCCACAAGCGGGCTGTTCGATTCGGTGTGTCGACTGCGGGCCTGCCACCCTGGAGTGATTGGAGGTGTTGAGTCCCATGCGCGCGCACGAATCATCTGAGCAGCGCCCCGCCGTCACCCGGATCGAAGGACTGCTGACCTGGCTCGGCGGCGGCCACTGGCGAGAACTCGCCGAACGCCACGAACGATCAACCCACGCCGTAGCGGGCGCGGTGGTGGCACTGGGGGCGATCCTGGCCTGGCTGGTTGCGGCCCTGGCCATGCGGTCGTCGATCCAGGCCGCCCCTTGGTGGGCGATCGCCGCCGGCACACTCGCTTTCGGCCTGCTGGTGGGCGCCGTGAGCCGCGGTGTGGCCGGCGGCCCGTCCCGCGGCCGTAGTGGTGTTGCCGGTCGCGCGGCGGTCGCCGTGGCCCTCGGCGTGCTGGTCGGCGAATTGGCCGCGCTGGTGATTTTCTCGGCAGCGATCGACCGCCGGCTGGACGAACGTGCCCTGCGCACCGCGGACTCGACGCCGGCCGTCGCGCAAGCGACCGCGGCCTGGCAGCAGAGCCGGGCGGCACGGTCGGCGCTGGACGCGCCGGTGGAACAGGCGCGCGGCGATCTGGACCGGGCTCTGGTGGTGGCTCGTTGCGAATACCATCCCAGCCCGGGTTGCCCGCAGACCCGCATCACCGGCGACCCCGGCCAGGGACCGGAGACGCGGACCGCCAACGAACTGCTCGCGGATGCACAACGTGCGCTGGACACCGCGACGGCAACTCGGGATCGACGAGCACCCGACCTCGACGCTCGGCTGGCACGCGATGAGCAGGCGGTCTTGGCCGCGCGGCACGGTGTGGTGGCCGACGCGGGCCGCGGGCTGAGTGCGCGATGGGTGGCCATGAACGAGGTGACATTCGGACCGGAGGCCGGCGTCGGTGCGCCGGTGCTGCGGTTACTGGCGGTCGCGTTCTTCGTCCTGCTGTATCTGCTGCCGCTGATTCTGCGGCTGTGGCGCGGCGAGACAACCCACGACCGCCACACGACTGCGCGCGCGGAGCGTGAACGCGCCGAGCTGGACGCGGACACCGCAATCGCGATCAAGCGTGCCGAGGTGCGCCGTGCCGCCGAAATCATGTGGGCCGAGCACCAACTCACCCAGACGCGGCTGGCCATCGAAGCCCAGGCCGAGATCGACCGGGAGCACCAACGCCGTCGAGTCATCGAAGCGATCGAGGCCCCGGTGCACGCGTCGTCGGAACGTACCTTCGAGCCAGTGGAGGATGACATGTACTTGCCGATCGCCGCCGAAGCGGAGGCGGCCAGTCGGGCGGTGGCGCAGCTGCCAGCCGGCGATGCTGCGCCAACAGATGCCCACGTCGACGCGCCGCAGCAGCTGCCGGCCGTGCCCGAACCCGTCCAGCACGTCGTCGAGCACTACGAAGAGCCGCAACCGACCGAACAGGAACGGGGAGCCCCGATGATTCCGTCCCTTCCGGACGCCACCCGAGCTGCTGCCCGTTGGATTCGCCCGCTGGTGCCGCCGTTCGTCGCCCGGGTCATCGACAACACCACCCAGCCGTTACGCAGCGCGCGTCAGGTGTTCGAAGAAGTCGAGGAGATCGCGTTCTCGCTGAAGCGCACCCGGAAGGTCACGGTCGATTCGCAGAGTTCCGACGGCGGCAGCCACCGCCCGGCGCACCAGGATCCCGGCCCCGGAGGTTCTCATGAGGACCCGGCCGGGTCCCACCGGATCGAATCCTCGCGGGGCAGCGCGGCCGGGCAGCATCGGGCCGCGGACTACCGCCAGGTCGGCGCGGACCCGCAGTACGCGTCCCTGACGCACCCACCCCGGCCCGACCTAGCGGGCCTGTCGGTCGGCGCCCGGGCCGGCGAGGACAGCCAGTACGAACTGGCCCAACGGCAAGGGCCGCGCGAGCTGCGCGCGCCCGAGGGTCCACGTCAGCTGCCGCCGGGCAAATAGCGGGCCGTAGTGCCTTCGGGTCGGATGGGTGCCGCAGCGGCGGCGTATCATCGGCCCGGACTCTGGTCGAGGGGGCGCGCCCGGACGCCATGGCAGGGCAGTCGCGAGACGGATTGGGAACATGACGTGGATCAGGCAGTGATCGCGGTGGCAACCGCAGGGTCGTACGGAATGTCGGCCACCGCATGAAGGTCAGTCTTTTCCTCGCCGATGCGGCCCAGGCCGACATCCAGTCCGGGAAGGTGCACACCCTCGGGCTGGGCTGGCGACAGTGTCAAACACCCACGCCGCCTTTCGCTTTAGTCATCTTCCTGGACATCGACTGGGACGAGACCAACAAACAGCACAGGCTGACCTGTCAGCTGCTGAATACCGACGGCCAACCGGTGGTGGTGCCGGGTCCACAAGGCCCGCAACGGATCCTGTTCGAGGCCGCCGCAGAAGCGGGTCGGCTGCCCGGGGCCATTCACGGCACCGCGGTCCGCATGCCGCTCACCCTGAACATCCCGGGCGGAATCCCGTTGGATCCGGGTATCTACGAGTGGCGGGTAGAGGTGGAAGGCTTCGAACGCGCTACGGCGATCGAAGCGCTGATCGTGTCTGCAGGGGCACTGCCCCCGCAGGGTTAGTGTCGCCCGGGTCACGAACGGCATTGTCGCACCGCTTCATTCACGGCCAGTTCCACGCCCCGAGAAGGACGTGCTGGTTCGCCCACGAAGACAGCAGTTGAGGGCCGCGGCACTTCCCCGTTGCCGCGGAGCGCTCAACCCGTCCCGGCAACGTCCGCCAGCGACCGCAGATGGTCGGCGGCGAACAACTCTCCCCACTCGTCCCGCGCGGCCGACTGCGCTTCGACGAAGCTGGGCGTCCGTTCGCCATCGCCGGCCAGATGCACCAGTGCCCACGCCATCGCGAACACCGGAACCCGGTGACGCTGTGCGGCGCTGTGCAATTCGTCGAATGCGCTGTCCGAACGGCACCGGCGCAAACCGATCAGGATGCCTTGCGCGGTGTCGAGAATGCGTCCCGAACTCGGGCTGTGCGAGCTCTGGGTGGGGGCACAGCTGGCCGTCATAGCTTGGTTCCTTCACGATTCACAACTGGCATACCGTGCAATGATTTGCGGGCCGTCGCTCATTGCGCCAGACGCACGTCGACATCGAGACCCTCCCGTGAGCGCGTTGATATCCGCTCGAAGCCGCCGGACTCAGGGGCCGAGCACGCGGCGGGTGTAGTCGTTGAGGAATACGCGGTCGGGGTCGAGGCGGTCGCGAACCGCGATGAACCGATCCCATTCGGGATAACGCCCGCGCAGCGCTGCAGCGGTTTGATAGTGCCGCTTGCCCCAGTGCGGTCGCCCCGCGTACTCGTCCATGATCTCTTCGACTGCGCGGAAATAGCTTTCGAACTCCATGCCGGTGAACTGGTGCACCGCTATGTAACAGGTGGCGCGGCCGTGCGCAGTCGACAGGAACGCATCGTCGGGCGCGCTGAAACGCACCTCGAGCGGGAACATGATCGGCAGCCGGCGCCGGCGCACGACGTCGATCACCCGCTCCACCGCCTCCTGTGCATGCATGCGCGGTATGGCGTACTCCATTTCGGTGAATTTGACGTTGCGTGCGCTGGCGTAGACCTTCCAACCGTGATCCTGGACTGTTGCCGGCGACATCAGGCCGGTCAGCAGCCGGTTCAGTTGCGGCGCCGCGCCTGGAAACCGACGTCCGGCGCGGCAGACCAGATTCAATCCGACGTTCTCGAACTCCTCCCCGAACCTCTTCTTCCACAACGGTTCTGGTCTCGGCTGTTGGTAGCTGCGCCGTGAGGTGCGTGTCAGAGCTGTGTCGGCGTGCGGAAAGACGAAGAATTCGAAATGGTCGTTGTCGTCCACGTACTCGTCGAGGTGCTCGAGTGTCGTGGCCAGGGGCCGCAACTCGTCCTCGCGATGCACGGTAAACAACGGCACCACCTTGAAGGTGACCTGCGAGATGACGCCCAGGGCTCCGAGCGACACGCGGGCGGCCAGATAGTCGTCTCCTTCGGACACCTGCAACACTTCCCCGCCGGCAGTGACCAGTCGCGCCGAGACGATCTGGGCCGATACGTTCTGGAACCGGGCTCCGGTGCCGTGCGTTGCGGTAGCCGTAGCGCCGGTGATCGACTGCTTGTCGATGTCGCCCTGGTTTTCGATGCCGAATCCGCGCGCGGCCAACTGCGCGAACAGCGAATGCAGTTGGGCGCCACCCTCGACGGTGGCCAGCCCGCGGGCCGCGTCGACGTCGAGAACGCGTTGCAGGCCCGTCATGTCGATCATCACGCCGTCGGTGCACGCGCAGTCGGTGAACGAATGCCCGGTGCCGACGGCCCGTACCCGCTGACTTTGTCGCGCTGCGCGGGTGACGATGTCGACCAGTTCACCTTCGGAGGTGGGTCGCCTGATCGCCACCGGCGCGCACACCTGGTCGCCGGCCCAGTTGGTCCACGTCGTCGTCATCAAAGCTCCTGCGCACGTTGTGTTGTCGTGGTCGAGCTCAGAGACCCGCTCGTCCCCGAGCTCAGAGAAATGTGCATCCCTCACCCCGATAGGTCGGGACGGTGTCGACGATCGCCGCACCGCGGACCAGATGCAGATGATCGAACCGCTCACACAGTTCGCCGGCCTTGGCATGCCGGAAATACACTCGGTCGCCGATCTTCAGCCGGCGCGCCGCGGCGCCGGTCAGTGGCGTCTGCACTTCGCCGGTACCTTCGGTCGAACTCAACTTCAGGCCAGTCGGCAGATAGGGAGTGGGCATGCGGTCCTTGGCGCCCACCCCGCTGGCCAGGTAACCGCCACCCAGTGCGGTCGCGGTGGTGTCGTCGGGCCGGCGCGACACCGGCAGTGCGAACATGGCCGCGGGTTGCAACGTAAACGCCGAATAGGAGTCGAACAGTGCCGGTGCGTAAAAGCCCGAGCCGGCGGTCGCTTCGGTCATCGCCGGCTCCCGGGCGACCAGTTGCAGGTCTCCGGTACCACCGGCATTGACGATCTCGAGGTCGGCGACCGCACGCACCAAATCAACTGCGCGGGCGCGGCGATCCCGCAACTCCGCGATGGAATGACGCTGTATCCAACCGACAATCGCGTTCTGCACCGGCTTGCCCGGTGCGCGGTCGCCGAGGCCGGCGATGTGCCCTTCGTACGACATCAGCGCGACGAGCCGCAGCTTCGGACGCCGGGCGATCTCCTCGGCCAGCGCGCGGGCTTGCTCGGGAGTGTGCAGCGGTGAGCGTTTGGGGCCGATCTTGACCCGCCCGCCCGCGCGCCAGAAGCCGGCGTCCAGGTCCAGGCACAACCGCACGGGACGATCGGTCACGCTCTCGATCAGGTCCAGATGTTCGACGCAATCGACCATCAGGATCGGCGCGCCCGCCGGATTCTCGGCGGAGAGTTCGCCGTACTCACGCAAGGCTGCCCGGTCGGTGGTCGGGTAGGCCAGCAACAGATTCTCGAAACCGTGTCCGGCCAGCCACAGCGTTTCGCGCAGCGTGAACGTCATCAGGCCGTCGAACCGGGCATGTGAATCGAGGATCTCGCGTTGTAACTGCCTGCACCGCAATGACTTCGAGGCGACTCGAATCGGCTTGTCGCCTGCCCGCCTCAGCAGCTGTCCGGCGTTGTCCCACATCGCGTCGAGGTCCACGAAGGCGAAGGGTGCGTCCAGACCGGCGAACGCCTGCTCGTAGCGCTGCAGGCGGCCGGCCGCGTCCAGTCTCGTCTGACCCACGCCGACACATTAGATGAAGCTGCAGCGAGCATTGGTCCAAATGCTTGACACGAACATCGTCATACTGAGTCTGTTGCGATCATCCGGGTCGTCGCGGTCCGACACCCACTCGGTGGCCGCATGTGACAACGCTTACAGAATTGCTTTGACGTCCTTCGCGCGGGCGATGTCGTCCCAGTCCAGCTCCAGCTCCAGCAGGATCTCTTCGGTGTGCTGGCCGTGTTCGGGCGCCCGCGAGGGATTCGGCGGGGTCTCGTTGAATTGCACTGGTGCGGCGACGGTTCGGTAAGGCTCGCCCCGGTCGTCGACATTGGTGATGACATATCCATTGGGTTCGACCTGCGGATCGTTGAGCGTTTCACGCGGGGTGGCCAGCGCTCCCCACACTCCCGGTTCGTCTTCGAGCACCCGCCGCCAGTGCGCAAGATCCTGGCGGGCAAACGCATTCGCGAAGATCTCGGTGGCTTCGGCTGCGTTGGCGATCAGGTTGCTCGACGGCACGAACCGCGGATCGTGGGCCAGTTCCGCCAATCCCATCCGCGTGCAGAAGCCGGCCCAGAACTTGTCCGGTTGCAGAAAGACCAGCTGAATCCACCTGTCGTCCTTGGTCTTGTACCGCGCCACCAGCGGATTGATCGCCAATCCCGGTGGTGCGCCGGGGATCCCGTCGATGTCGAACAGGTCGGCCACCGAAATCGACGGCGCGATGGCCCACATCGCCTGCGCGAGCAGCGAGGAGTCCACGATACTGGGCTCGCCTGTGCGTTCGCGGTGGAACAGCGCGGCACACACCCCGCCGGCCAACGTCGCGCCGCCCTGCAGGTCGCCGAACGCCGGACCCTGCACTGCCGGATTCTCGGTGCCGAACGGAGTGAGCGTATAGGCCACCCCGCCGCGCGCCAGATAGGTGGCGGCGTCGAACCCGCCCCGGTCGCGGTCCGGACCGCGCACCCCCAGCCCGGTGCCCCGGGCAATGATGATGTTCGGATTGAACGAGCGGATGTCTGCGACCGTGAGTCGGGCCCGCTCCAGGGCGCCGGGCAACCAGTTGGTGAGGAACACATCGGCCGTCGCCAGCAGGCGACCGAACAGATCTCTGCCCATGTCGGACTTGAGGTCGATTGCGATGCTGCGCTTGCCGCGATTGCTCAACTCCAGGATGAAGTCGGCGTCGGCGCCGGCTGCCTCGCGGGTGAAGCCGCCGACGACCAGCGCGCGGCCGGGGTCGCCGGACGCGACGCCCTCCACTTTGATCACGTCCGCGCCCCAGTCCGCCAATGCGACGCCGGCCGACGGCACGTACGTCCACGATGCCAACTCCACGACTCGAACGCCGCTGAGCACAGCCGCCATTGTCCACCCCCTGAGTGACGCACGTCATTTCTTGCTATTTTAGATATTCTAGCTACTGTAAGGCATATTGATAGCCCAACCGGCGACCGAGCGCATCGGTGCGTGGCCGTCGGCGGACCAGATGCGACGGAGCTGGACATGCACTGCGCCGAGATCGACTGGCGGGGGTCGAATGGCGTTGTGCCGCAGGCTATCTAGCTGGCTCGGACACACCGGGGTGAGGGGCGGATCATGGGCCAATTGACCGGCAGGGTGGCGCTGATCAGCGGCGCGGCGCGGGGCCAGGGCCGATCCCACGCCCGGGCGCTGGCGGCTGAGGGTGCCGACATCATCGCCGTGGACCTGTGTGAAGACATCGAGACCAACGAGTACCCGCTGGCCCGCCCCGAGGATCTCGAAGAAACCGTGCGACTGGTGGAAAAGGAAGGTCAGCGCGTGTTCTCGGCCATCGCCGATGTCCGCGACCGCGCGGCCCTGTTCGCCGCAATCGACGACGGCGTCACCGAACTGGGACGGCTGGACATCGTCGTCGCCAACGCCGGGATCTGCCCGCTGACCGCGGGTCTGCCGCCGCAGGCCTTCGCCGATGCGGTGGACGTCGATCTGGGTGGAGTGCTCAACCTGGTGCACGGCAGCCTGAAGTATCTGCAAGCCGGGGCGTCGGTCATCGTGATCGGATCCAACGCCGCCTTCATGTCGTCGATGAACACCACCGGCATCGACGGTGGACCTGGCGGGGCCGGCTACGCATTCGCGAAAATCGCTGCGGCGCATTACGTCAACGATTTCGCACGGGCGTTGGCGCCGTTCTCCATCCGGATGAACGCGGTCCACCCGACCAACGTCAACACCGAGATGCTGCACAGCGCGCCGATGTACCGCGCGTTTCGCCCCGACCTGCCCAACCCCACCCGAGCCGACGCCGAACCGATCTTCCCGCTGGTTCAGGCGATGCCGATCCCCTACGTGGAACCCGAGGACATCAGCGCCGCTGTGCTGTTCCTGGCCTCCGACGCTGCCCGCTACATCACCGGTCAGCAACTGCGGGTCGACGGTGGCGGCTTCCTCAAAGTCAAGCCCTGGTCGGGATCCTGACTCCGCGGATGCAATTGTCCTGCAATGAAGATGGAGAAGCCCGGTGAATGACCGCGACCCGGGGCCGGCGCCCGTGGCACGTCGCCTCTATGAGCTGATGGCGTTGATGAAGGCGGCCGACGACCGTCTATCGAAGGGCATCGCCACCGGCGAGTTCATGTGCGTGTACTGGCCGTCGCGCGGTCAGGAGGCCATCGCCGCCGCCATGGCGGTCGCCCTGCGGTCCGACGATCAGTTGGTGACCACCTACCGGGGACTGCACGACCTCATCGGCAAAGGTGTGCCTCTCGAGGAGATCTACGGCGAGATGATGGGGCGGGTCGTCGGCGCCGGCCGCGGTAAGGGCGGGACCATGCACATCGCCAATCCTGCTGCGGGAGTGATGTTTTCGACCGGTATCGTCGGTGCCGGTCTCCCGGTGGCGGTCGGGCTGGCGATAGCCGGCAAACGCAAGGGGCTGGACCGCGTCACGGTGGTCAGCTTCGGCGACGGGGCCACCAACACCGGCTCGTTCCACGAGGCGGCCAACATGGCCGCACTGTGGGACCTGCCGCTGGTGCTGGTCTGCCAGAACAACCTGTACGCCGAGATGACTCCGACGTCGGACACGATGAAACTCGAACAGGTCGCCGACCGCGCGGCCGGTTACGGCATGCCGGGAGTCCGGGTCGACGGCAACGACCCGCTGGCGGTGAAAGCGGCGCTGGACCAAGCGCTGGACCGGGCGCGCGGCGGCGGCGGGCCCACGTTCATCGAATGCGTGACCTTTCGCTTCCGCGGCCACTATTTCGGCGATCGAATGCCCTACATCCCCAAGGACCAGCTCGCCGCGGCAATGGCTGCCGACCCGGTGCCGCGGTTTCGCGAACACCTGGCCCACACCCGGATCTGTAGTGCCGACGCCCTCGACCGCATCGATGCCGACGCCACGGCACGCGTGGAGGACGCGCTACGCACTGTGCTGGGCGCCGATCCACCGGCCATCGACGAACTCGAACGTGACGTGTACGCGACTCCGATCAAGTTTCCGGTGTGAGGTTCCAGACAGCATGCAAGAGAAAGAGATGACGATGCGCGAGGCGCTCAACCTCGCGCTGGACCAGGCGCTGGAAGCCGATGACCGGGTGTTCCTGCTCGGCGAGGACATCGCCGACCCGGGGGCGTCCGGACCCACTGCCGGATTGTCGACCAAGTACGGTCACGACCGGGTGCTGGACACGCCGATCTCCGAGGCTGCGATCGTCGGGGCCGCGATCGGCGCGGCGATCGACGGCCTGCGCCCGGTCGCCGAGATCATGATCATGGACTTCATCGGCATCGCGGCAGACCAGCTGATCAACAGCGCCGCCAAATTGCGGTTCATGACGGCGGGGCGCACCACCGCACCGATCACCATCCGCACCCAGGTCTACGCCGGCCTGGCCACCGGCGCGACGCACTCGCAGTCGCTGGAAGCATGGTTCATGCACATCCCGGGAATGAAAGTCATCGTCCCGTCCACCCCTCGCGACGGCAAAGGTCTGCTGACCTCGGCGATCTTCGACGAGGACCCGTGCCTGTTCGTGGAGACGATCCGGTTGCAGGGCCGCAAGGGTCCCGTTCCGCTGGACGCCGACTTCGCAATCCCGTTGGGCCAGGCGGATATCAAGCGTTCCGGCTCCGACGTGACCCTGATCGCCTACGGCCGCGCCGTGCACGACGCTCTCGCGGCCGCGGCCACCCTGGCCGAACAGGGGGTCAGCGCCGAAGTCGTCGACCTGCGCACCCTGGTCCCACTTGATGTCGAGACGATCGTCGAATCCGGGCGTCGCACCAAGCGGGTCGTGGTCGTGCACGATGCCGTCCAATTCGCCGGCCCGGGTGCCGAAGTGGTGGCGATCCTGCAGGCCGAGTTGTTCGGCGAACTGGCCGCGCCCATCGAGCGCGTGGCCGCGCGTTTCGTGCCCAACCCGGCCGCCCCCGCGCTGGAGGCGCAGGTGTATCCGTCGCCGGCGCGAATCGTGGCCGCGGCGCAGCGGACCTTAGCCAGGGCCATCGCGCATGGCTGACTTCATCATTCGGATTCCCCGGGTATCGGTGGCTGTGTCGGAGGCCGAACTCACCGACCTGCTCGTCGACGCCGGCGAGCACGTGGACGAAGGCACCCCGATCTACGTGATCGCCACCGAGAAGGTGGAGCAGGAGATCCAAGCCGGGGCATCGGGCACCGTGCAGTGGACCGGCGAAGTCGGCACCACCTACGACATCGGCGCCCAAATCGGCGTCATCACTTCATAATCCGATCCGACGAAAGGTATGGCAGCCGTATGGACCTCAACGAGACTCGCGAACGCATCATCTACGAAAAGGAAGGTCCGATCGCAAGGGTGATCCTGAACTGGCCTGAGAAAGCCAACGCGCAGGACCAGAAGCTCGCCGAAGAGGTGGACGCCGCCCTGCTGGACGCCGACCGCGACTACGACATCAAAGTGCTGATTCTCAAAGCCAACGGCAAGGGTTTCTGCTCGGGGCATGCGATCGGCAACAACGCCGTCGACTACCCGTCTTTCGTCGAGGCCGCCGGGGTGATGGGCACGCCGTGGAAGCCGCAGACCGACCTGTTCGTCAAGCCGATCCTGAACCTGTGGGAGTTCTCCAAGCCGACCATCGCGCAGGTGCATGGCTACTGCGTGGGCGGCGGCACCCATTACGGGCTGACCACCGACATCGTGATCGCCGCCGAAGACGCCTACTTCTCCTACCCGCCGCTGCAGGGCTTCGGCATGCCCTCCGGTGAATGCTCAATCGAGCCTTGGGTTTTCATGAACTGGCGGCGGGCCGCGTACTACCTGTATCTGGCCGAGGTCATCGATGCCAAAAAGGCACTCGAGGTCGGTCTGGTCAATGAGGTCGTGCCGCGCGAGGAGTTGGATGCGCGTGTGGAGGCGATTGCGCGCCATATCGCGCAGGCACCGATGACGACGCTGCTGGCGACCAAGGCCAATCTCAAGCGCGCCTGGGAGCTGATGGGCATGCGGGTGCACTGGCAGAGCTCCAACGACCTGGTCGCTCTCGCTTCCATCAGCAAGGACGTGCAGCAGCTGATCCAGACCGTGTTCAAGGACAAGGTGCTGCCCTCCGAACAGGCCCGCCGTCAGGCTGCCGCCGCCGCGTCTACCGACGGTGCGCCCACCAGCTGAGTGCGCCGGTGAACATCGCCGACCACGCGATCACAGCGCCGGACTCGCCGGCGCTGATCGTCGACGGTTGCGCGATCTCGTTCGGCGAGCTGTATGCCCGTAGCCAACGGGTCGCCGCGGCGCTGCACGACGCGGGCCTGCGTCGCGGCGACGGGGTGGCACTGATCCTGCCGAACCGGCCGGAGTTCTTCGAAATCACTTGGGGCTGTCAGCTTTCCGGGCTGTACTACACCGCGGTCAACACCCACTTCACCCCGGATGAGGTGGCCTACGTCGTCGACGATTCCGACGCCCGGGCGGTGTTCGTGGATGCGTCGTACGCCGGTCTCGCCGCCGGATTCGGTGCGGTCAATTCCGCCGTGCGCATGCACGTGGCCGTGGGGGGTGAACTCACCGGCTGGCAGTCGTACGAGGACGTGCTCGCGGGCGCCGGCCCGGCGCCTGCGTTGTCGGACGGTTCGGAAATGCTGTATTCATCGGGCACCACGGGCCGTCCCAAAGCGGTGCGCCGCCCACTGCCCGTCGACGGCAACGGGTCGTGGGCGCAAGCCGTCCTGCAGCTCGCGCTGACCCACAAGTACGGGATGGATCCGTCGTGCGTGTACCTGTCCCCCGCTCCGGCGTATCACGCCGCCGGGGTGAACTACACCATGGCCGTCAACCGGGTGGGCGCCGCGTCGGTCATCGTGCCCAAGTTCGATGCCGAGACGGTGCTGCGGCTGATCCAGACGCATCGGGTCACCCACGCTCAGTTCGTGCCGACCATGTTCGTGCGGATGCTCAAGCTGCCCGAGTCCGTGCGTAACGAGTACGACGTGTCCAGCCTGCGGTGCGTGATCCATGCAGCCGCACCCTGCCCGGTCGACGTCAAGCATCGGATGATGGACTGGTTCGGCCCGATCATCCACGAATATTACGGCGGCACTGAAGGATTCGCGGGCACCACGATCGGGCCCGAGGAGTGGCTGGCCCACCCGGGGTCGGTGGGCATCCCGATGACCACGGTCCACGTGGTGGGCGAGGACGGCCGGGAACTGCCCGTCGGTGAATCCGGTGAGCTGTACTTCGAAGGCGGCCCCGACTTCGAGTACTTCAAGGATCCTGCCAAGACCGCCTCGGTCTCCAACGATCGCGGCTGGCGCACCCTGGGAGACGTGGGCCGGGTCGACGAAGACGGTTATCTCTACCTCACCGACCGTGCCACGTTCATGATCGTCTCCGGCGGGGTCAACATTTATCCGCAGGAGGTGGAGAACGTGTTGGTGATGCACCCCAAGCTCGTCGACGCGGCGGTGTTCGGCGTGCCGAACGACGAGTACGGCGAGGAAGTCAAAGCCGTCGTGCAACCAGCTGACGGCATCCGACCCGGCCCCGACTTGGCGGCCGAGCTGATCGACTACTGCCGGGCGCACCTGGCTGCCTACAAGTGCCCCCGCACCATCGAATTCGACCCGCAGCTACCCCGCGACCCGAACGGCAAGCTCTACAAGCGACGTATCCGGGAACGCTACTGGCACGGACGAAGGTCCCGGATCCTATGACTGAAGGAACGTTATGAACGTGAACTGGACGCCGCTTCCGGTGCCGTGGGCGGTGCAGTCCGCCGACCGGATTCCCAAACAGCGGTACTACGACCCGGACTTCTATGCGCTGGAGAACGAGATGTTCTGGCCGCGGGTATGGCAGATGGCCTGCCGGCTCGAGGAGATCCCCAAGACGGGCGATTTCGTAGAGTACGAAATCCTGGATCAGTCGATCATCGTCGTGCGGGTGGACACCGAGAACGTGCGGGCCTACCACAATGCGTGCCGTCACCGCGGAGTGAAACTGGTGGAGGGGAACGGATCCCGGCGCACTTTCGTGTGCCCGTTCCACGGCTGGTGTTGGGGTATCGACGGGCGCAACACCTTCGTGCTGCGGTCCGAGACGTTCGACGAAGAAAATCTGGACCCGCAGGATCTGGCCCTGGTACCGGTGCGATGTGAGCTCTGGGGTGGCTGCGCGTGGATCAACCTCGACGATGACGCACCTGGATTGCGGGACTGCTTCGAACCGTTCGCTACCATCTACGACGCCTGGAAGGTCGAATCGCTGCGCACCGAGTGGTGGCAGTCGTGCCGGCTTCCGGTGAACTGGAAGCTCGCGACGGCCGCGTTCATGGAGGGCTATCACGTCCCGCAGACCCATCCGCAGTTGCTGCCGTCGTCGCAGCCGGCGACCGGCAAACCACCCGGACTCGTACAGACCAGCCTGTATTTCATGCGCACGCTGGGCGAAGGTATGGCCGGGATGACGCACGAGAACGACGTCCGAATCGCCGAGGGCTTGCAGGATATCGAGTTGCCCGCCGACCCCGCCGAGGCGATGGCGGTGTGGAAGCGCACCCTCAATGACGCTGTGGTGCATTGGCATCGGGCCCGCGGCTGCGATATTCCAGACCTCAACGACCTGCAGCGCCGCGGCATCGTGGATGCCATCGGGTTCTGCTTCCCGCATTATTTTCTGCTGCCCCAGTACAGCAGTGCGTCGTCGTACCGCATCCGCCCGCTGGGTCCAGAGGAGACGCTGTTCGAAATCTGGTCGCTCACCCGGATTCCGCCGGACCAGCTCACCGGCAGACCGGCCCCACCGGAGCCCATGGCACCCGATGACCCGCGGTGGCCGCCGATCCCGGCCCAGGATTTCGCCAACCTGCCCAGACAACAAAAAGGTCTGCACTCCAAGGGGTTTGAGTTCATGCGGCTGTCCAGTCAGATCGAAGGGCTGATCTCCAACTTCGAACGCGTGGTCGACGGATTCCTCGCTGGTCTGCCGTATCAGGCGTTGGTGCCGGCGATTCAGAAGACCAACACCACCATCGACGTGCCGATCGCAGATTTGGGTTTCACGGCCGGTGTCGGCCGATGAGCACCCAGTGGGACCGCACGGTCGACTTGGTGATCGCGGGCAGTGGCGGTGGCGGGATGGTCGCCGGACTCGCCGCCCTCGATGCCGGGCTGCAACCCCTGATCGTCGAAAAGCAGGCCCTGGTGGGCGGTTCGACCGGCCTGTCCGGCGGCATCGTCTGGCTGCCCAACAATCCGCTGATGCGCGCCGACGGCATCCCCGATTCGCACCAGGACGGGCTGGCCTACCTGGCCGACGTGGTCGGTGACATCGGGCCGGCCTCCTCCCCCGCGCGTCGGGAGATGTTTCTCACCGCCGGCTACGAAATGATCAATTTCCTGGTGCGCAAAGGTGTTCGGCTGATCCGCTGCGCCGGCTGGAGCGACTACTACCCGAACCACAAGGGTGGCAACGAGTCCGGCCGGGCGGTGGAGGGAATACCTTTCGACGCCGCCGAATTGGGTCGCTGGCACGACAAAGTGCAGCCGTCGCTGGCCAAGAACTACGGCTACACCGTACTCACCAACGAACTGCGCTCAGTGCAGTACTTCAACCGGTCGCCTCGCGCATTCGTGGTGGCCACCAAGGTTTTCGCGCGCACCCGGGCCGCGAAGATCGCCCGCCGGCAACTCCTCACCAACGGGGCGTCATTGATCGGTCAGATGCTCAAGGTGCTGATCGACCTGAGCGATGGCGATCCCCCGCTGTGGGTCAACGCGGCAATGGACGATCTGATCGTCGAGGACGGCCGCGTCGCCGGCGCACGTATCATCCACGACGGCACCCCGGTCAATGTCGAAGCGCGCAAAGGCGTTCTGCTGGCCGCCGGAGGCTTCGGCCACAACGCCGACATGCGCCGGCGGTACAGCGGCGATCAGCCCAACGACGGCAAGTGGTCGATCGCCAACGCCGGGGACACCGGCGAAGTGCTGCAAACCGCGATGCGACTGGGCGCCAAGACCGATCTGCTCGACGAAGCATGGTGGCTGCCTTCGGTTTTCATCGCCAACGGCGGCGCGGCCGCGGCGTCGCTGGGCTCCGGGCGTCAGCGCCCCGGCGCCATCTACGTCGACTCCACCGGCCGCCGGTTCTGCAACGAGTCGAATTCGTATGTCGAAGTGGGCAAAGCAATGTACGCCAACAAAGCGGTGCCCTGTTGGATGATCTTCGACGACGGCTACGTGCGCCGCTACGTCGCAGGTACCAACCCGGTCAAGCGTCAGCACCTGCCGCCCGAACTGATCGCCAACGGTGCGGTCAAACGGGCCGATGCCCTCGGTGACCTCGCTCGCCACATCGACCTGCCCGCTGACGAACTCGTCCGAACTGTGCAGCGGTTCAACAAGTTCGCCCGCAAGGGGCTAGACCCCGACTTCGGCAGGGGGCAATCGGCCTACAACGACTGCCTGGGCGATCCCGGCTACCGACCCAACGCCGCCCTCGGCCCGCTGGACCGGGCGCCCTATTACGCCACCCGGGTGTTGCCGGCCGACGTCGGCACCTGCGGCGGGGTGATCACCAATGAGCACGCCCAGGTACTCGACGAGCAGGACCGGGTGATCGAAGGGCTCTACGCCACCGGGAACACCACTGCGACGGTGATGGGCCGGACGTACCCGGGTGCCGGGGCCAGCATCGCCAGCTCGATGGTGTTCGGCTACGTGGCCGCCCGACACGCGGCGGGCCGCCGGGTGGCCGGCGAGATGACCCGCTGACCCGCGCGAGCAGACGCAAAAGCCCCTTTTTCCCGTTGAAATTAGGGGCTTTTGCGTCTGCTCGCGCTACTCGTCGCGGCCGATGAAGTCGCGGGGCTTCATGCCCGACTGCATCAGCTCGGCCCGCCGGGCCTGCACGTCGGTGGCGGCACCCACCATGTTGGTCAGAATGTGACTGACCTGCAGGTGCACCCGCATGCCCATCAACTCCCAGGCCCGCTTCACGTTGTTCTTCACCGCCATCAGCGTGGTCAGCGGGATCTGGGCGATCCTGGCCGCCATTTCTTCGACGGTGTCCTCCAGGGCATCCCGGGGCACCACCCTGTTGAGCAGACCCCACTCCAGGGCCTGCTCAGCGGACAGCGTCGGGGCCAGCAGCAGCCAGTCCATGGTGCGGTGCCAGTTCATCAGCAGCCACGGTTCGATCATGGTGTGCCCGCCCGGCTCACCGAGGCTTTGGGCAAGGGGCATCTGGAAATAGGCGTCGTCGGAGGCGACACAGAAATCCGTCAGCAACCCGAGATAGATCCCACCCCCCATGCAGTAGCCGTGGATCTGCGAGATCGTCGGTTTCGGGAACTCCCACAGGTACAGCGTCGGCCATAAGAACAGGTCGGCGGTGCCTTTGTAGAGGTCCTCGAAGGTGTTTCCGAAATCGGGATACGGGTTTTCATCCGGACCCCAGCGGGCCACATGGCCGCCGCAGAAGCCCTTGCCGTTCGCCTTGATGATGACGACCTTGATCTCACCGTCGCGGTCTGCCTCGTGTAGGCAGGTGTCGACCTCGGTGACCAGCACCGCGTCCTTGGTGTTGGCTTTGTCGACCCGGTTGAGGATGATCCGCGCGATCGGTGGCTCACGTTCATAGATGACCGCTTCAAGGACGCGCCGCTCCATGGTTGTGACCCTACCCGACGCGGTTTCCCCGCACCGCTCACCAGCGGTGTTACTCAATGATTTCGCTTGTGCCGCTGCGAAACCCATCCTGGCGGGGGGCTTCGCGGCGATTGCCCGTCACGCCTGCGCCACCAGCCATGCCCGGCCCTCGCCCTCACCGGCCGCCAGCACCGTCAGTTCAGCGAATGCTGAGGGCAGTTCGCCTGGTGCTGCGCGAAACGGCCCAGGCTCGGCGCCCACCTCGCTCAGCGCGGCGATTGCCAGCAGGCCGCGCGGCGCCAGGCGATCGATCAGCGCCCGGTCCAGGCGGCGGTCGTGGAACCTGTGGCAGAGGATGAGGTCGACGGGATCGCCGTCGGGCAGTCCGTCGTCGAGGTCGACGGCATCAAACCGGCACCGCTCACCGACTCCGTTCTGCCGCGCCAGTTTACGTGCATCCGCGATGGCTACCGCGGACACGTCCCATCCCCACACCTGCAGACCCCGCCGGGCGAGCCAAACCGCGTGTTGGCCTTGGCCGCAGGCAATATCGAGAGCTTGTCCCCCGGTAGGTATCAGATCATCATGCGGCGCAAGGAATTCGGGAGCCACCACCGCCGGTGCCGTTCCCGACTGCAGATAACGCGCGTCCCACTGACGTCGATCTTCCCGGCTCACAGCGCCTACGTTACGGCCGGTCCGTCAGCCCTGCCGGCAGTCCGGCTTTCTACACTGGACGGGTGTCAGGAGATGCAAGGGCGCCGCTGGCAGGTGACGTCGCCACCGGCACCGGGCGCCGGTCCGATCGGCGTCCGGGTCAGACCATTCGCAAGGTGATGGACGCCGGTCTGGAGGAGCTGCGTGAATCCTCCTACGCCAACCTGACCATGCGTGCGGTCGCGCAGCGTGCGGGAGTGTCACCGGCCAGTGCCTACACCTACTTCTCGTCCAAGAGTGCGTTGGTTGCCGCGGTTTATCTGCGGTTCCTGCGCGAACTACCGCTACACACCGACGTTAACGACACCACCAGGACCAGGGTGAGCGCGACGATGCGAGACATGGCCCTTGTCGTTGCCGAAGAACCTGAGCTGACCGCGGGCTGCGGCGCGGCATTGATCGCCGACGATGCCGCCGTGGCGCCGCTGCGGGACGAGATCGCCGAGGAGGTGGCGCGGCGCATCGGTGCCGCACTCGGCCCGGGCTGGCCGCGCGCGGTGAAGTCGACATTGCAGATGACCTTTATCGGAGCGCTGATGAGCGCGCGCTTCGCCACCTACCAGGAGATCGCCGGACAGCTGGACGAAGCGGTCCAGCTCATCCTCGGGGCATCCGTCGAGAGCTCTACACCGGGGTGAGCGGCAATGACTTGCGCGGCTGGAACACAAATGTCGAGCCGCCACTGAACTTTGTCACCGCAACCTCATCGAATTCCTTTGCCGCAGTCTCTGTTTGGATGACGATGGCGGTCCAGTCCGTCGGCGTTCCGCTCACCTCGACACTCAGGTGCGGATCGACAGCAGCGACGATCGCCTGTAACGGTTCGACCGATGCCGCCGACACGAGTGCCGGCCACGCCGCGTCCTCATGGGCCGGCGACGGATGCAGATGCACGCGGTCGTGCTCGAAGTCGGCGTACACGTAGGCGGCGGGGTTGAACAGCGGGTGCAGTTCCAGCACCCGCACCGCGCCCTCGACACCACCGGGTAGCTCAAGTGACCGATGGATCCGCTCGGCTGCCAGACCCGCCAGGCCGATCAGCTGCTTGGTGGCTATCAAGCGAACTTTCTCCGCATCGCCCTCGGCGCGTTCGCTCACCGCAAGGGCAAACGAGAGGTAGAGCAGGTGCATTTGCAGGCACACTTCGTCGGCCAGGCGAACCAGCGCCGAGTGGGAGAACGCTTCGAAGTCGAAGTCGGAGACCAGCGGACCCGAGTAATCCGCCTGGCCCGGCTCGGTCCCGTCGATGGGATCGAGTTCGGTGGTGGCCGCACGGGTCCGGCCGACGATGTCCAGTGCCGGTATGAATCCGACCTCGGGGTGGGACTCGTCGATGATGACCGTCCAGGCGCAGTGCGGCTGGCGGTCCGCCGGTGTCCGGGGCGGCCGGTGAATAGGCCGAACCTGGGCCCTGCGGTTGGTGGCCAGCGCCGTGGCGTCGAACGTCGGGTCCTCGATGTCGTGGCACATGCCGCGCACGTACTCCTCGCCCATCGGTTCGACATCGAGCAGCGCGCCGCAGTGATCGAGGTGGAACTCGCCGTGCCAGCGATCGTGCACCGTGTACCGGAAGTCCATGAACTGCGGCGGCGCACCGATGTCGAGTTGCAGGCCTTTGAAGATGGTGATCACGTCGTCACCCTCGAAGCGCAGCGCGCGCTGCATGCGCTTGGTGTACAGCGGGCTCGCACCCGCCCATTCGTCGATCGCGATCTGCAGCATTGCCTCACGACCGAATTGCTGGATGCACCAGGCCATTCCAGACCGGTCGATCATCTGACCGATCAGCAGCAACTCCGGCACCAGGGTGGCGAGCTGCGCACGGGTGAGGGCGGCGTACCTGCTGGTCATGGACGGTCCTTCGAGTGGCGACAACGTCGGACTACGCGGCTGACATGGGCTGCATATGCCGCACTTATGGACACTTGTCTGGTTTCGATTCGAACTTTAGTCGACCGGTCCCACCGGAGCAAGGACGCCATAGTCCGAGCAAGATGAGTTTCAGCGAATCAGGATCCGTCACTGCAACCGTTCCTGAGGCGGGTGTGAGGCCAGCACCTTTACTACATGCTGGACAAGTGTCCAGCATGTCGTGGACCGATGCCTCTCGGGCGCTCGCCTGGGGCGCGCATCTGGCGCGGGTTGAGTTGGCCGCAGCCCTGCTCGTCATGGCGCGGGACGTGTCCGAGGTGCGACGTACCGGGCCTGCGCCGTGACGCTTCCCGCCCGAATTATCCGGTCCCACAACACTTTCTATCGAAATACGCATATCGTGACTGACCCGCGGCAGCCAACCGCGCGATTCGGCCGGTCCGGAAGCGTTGCCGCACGGCAAGTAACCGGCGGTTGATCCGCTGCCCTGCTTCGGTAATCCTCGTCGAAGTACGACGATCCGAAGGAGGGCCGGGCATGGCCGGGATAGGACAACTCGCGCTGAACAGTGCGCCGGTCCTGGGTGGGGTGATGCTGGCGATCGCCGCCGGACAGTTCCGGGGGCCTGACTTTCGCAGCATGATCAAGCAGGATATGGACCTGCTCGACCGGCTGCCGCCGGAAGCCGCCGAACGCCGCGCCGAGTTGCAGCGCACCATTAACGCCCGCATCGACGATCTGGTGGAAGCCTCGGATCGGGGTCGCGCGGTGCGCAAGGCGGCGGTGTCCTACCAAGGCAACTGGCGTGACATCGTGCTGTTGCTGTGCGTCTTGCTGTTCACTGTCATCTGGTGGGACGTCAACCACAGCCGCAGCAATTGGATGGTGACGTTCATCCTGCTGATCCTGCTGTCGCTCGTCACGGCTGCCTACGCGCTGCGCGGAGTGCTGCGGGCCGTCACGCACCGGCACGCCAGACCGAAATAACCCATCCGAAGAGGGCATTGCCCACCGCTGGCCGCGGTGCCAGGCTGACACCATGACAGAAGCCCAGGGATTCGTCGACCAGGCTGTGACGGGTCTCGCTGAGCCCCAGCCGATGTATAAGGCACTGCGCGAATCGGCGCCGGTGTTCCGCTCCCCGCAAGCGGTGGTGCTCAGCCGGCTCTCCGATATCGAGATCGCACTCAAACGGACCGATCTGTTCTCGTCGAACATGGACGCGGTCGATCTCGGCAATCTGCGGCCACTGATCCCACTGCAGATCGACCCGCCTGATCATGCCAAGTACCGTCGCATTCTCGATCCGCTGTTCACGCCCCGCGAAATGGCTCGGCGTGAGCCGCAGGTCTCCGCTTTGGTGAACGAGATGATCGACCGTTTCGCCGGCCGGGGCGAGTGTGATTTCCACGCCGAGTTCGCGGTGCCGTTGCCCTGTACCGTGTTTCTGCAATTGCTCGGCTTGCCGTTGGACGATCTCGACACGTTCCTGGAGTGGAAGGACGGCGTGATCCGCCCGGCGGGTGCCACCGATTGGGACGACCGGCACGCGAGCTCGGCGCCGGTGGCGCAGCAGATCTACGACTATTTCGAGCGCGCCATCGACGACCACATCGCAAACCCCCGCGACGACGTGCTTACGGCGATGATCGCGCTGCACCACAAGGGGGATGGTGGCAGCGCGCTCACCCGCGAGGAGTTGCTCGACATCTGCTTCCTGTTCTTGATCGCCGGGCTGGACACCGTGACCGACTCGCTGGACTGTTTCTTCGTGTACCTGGCCCGCAATCCCGAGCACCGCCACCAACTGGTCGAGCAGCCGGACATCCTGCCGCACGCCGTCGAAGAATTGTTGCGTTGGGAGACACCGGTTCCCGGCGTGGTGCGGGTCGCCATGCAGGATGTGGAGATCGGGGGTTGCCCGATCAGCAAGGGTGAGCGGGTCAGCCCATTGCTGGGCGCCGCCAACACCGACCCGGCCGAGTTCGCCGATCCCGAGCTGGTGGACTTCAACCGCAACCCGAACCGGCACCGCGCGTTCGGCGGCGGTCCGCACCGCTGCCTCGGCTCTCATCTGGCCCGCATGGAGTTGCGGGTCGCGTTGCGCGAATTTCACCGTCGCATACCCGATTACGAGATCGCGCCGGGCACCGAGTTGAAGTACACCGCGGCGCTCCGCTCGGTCGAAGCCTTACCGCTGACCTTCCCGGTGCCGGTGCGATGACGCACATCGAGCTCGACGCCGACCGGTGCGTGGGGCACGGCCGGTGCTACTCGTTGGCGCCCGACGTGTACGACGCCGATGACGTCGGGCACTCGATACTGCTGCTGGCGGATGTCTCGGGTCCGTTGGAGGTGCAGGCGGCCACCGGTGCCCAGAACTGCCCCGAAGAGGCAATCACCCTCACACCGTGAGCCGACGCTGCCGCCCACCAGGAGAAGGGACGCCCGACCATGGAGCCGATGTCGCTCGATCCGGTCGCCAGCGAGCGACTGTCGCACGCCGGAAAATCCTTCACGTCCGATCTGTCGATCAACGAATTCGCCCTGCTGCACGGCGCCGGTTTCGAGCCGATCGAACTCGTCATGGGGGTGTCGGTCTACCACGTCGGGTTCCAGTTCACCGGCATGCGGCAACAACAGGAGCTAGGTGTGCTCACCGAAGCGACCTACCGGGCGCGCTGGAACGCGATGGCCCGCATGCAAGCCGAGGCCGACGCGCTCCAGGCGGACGGGATCGTCGGGGTACGCCTTAACTGGCGCCACCACGGTGAGGGTGGTGAGCACCTGGAATTCATGGCTGTGGGCACCGCAGTGCGTTACAGCGCGAAGCCCGGCGCCTTCCGGCGTCCCAACGGCCAGGCGTTTTCCAGTCATCTGTCCGGTCAGGACATGGTGACGCTGCTGCGTTCCGGGTTCGCCCCGGTGGCATTCGTGATGGGCAACTGCGTGTTTCACATTGCGGTGCAAGGGTTCATGCAGACATTGCGCCAGATCGGCCGCAATATGGAGATGCCGCAGTGGACACAGGGCAACTATCAGGCGCGTGAGCTGGCGATGACGCGCATGCAGACCGAAGCCGAGCGCGACGGTGCCACCGGTGTGGTGGGGGTGCACTTCGCGGTGTCCAACTACGCCTGGGGACACCACACCGTGGAGTTCTACACCGCGGGAACCGCGGTGCGACGCACCGGAAGTGCAGAGACCATCGAGCCCACCTTCGTGCTGGCGATGGACAACTGATGAGCGACTTCGATCCCGAATGGATCAGTCGCACCATCGCAGGCGCGCTCGCCGGACCGGGCGGTATCGCGTTGGTGGTCAAGGTCTTCGCCGGACTGCCGGGCGTGCGGCACACGCCGGCCCGACGCGGGTTGTTCTCGTCCAACCCGGAACGAGTCCAGATCGGTGACTGGCGTTACGAAGTCGCGCGGGACGGCCGACTGCAGGCCGCACACCTCGTCAACGGTGTCGTGATTGCCGAAGACATCCTGCCGGCCGACGCCGTGGGTCCACACCTCGCGCGCTCGCTCGGTCAGATCGTGACACGCTACGGCACTTCGATCGTCCCGAATATCAACGCGGCCGTCGAGGCGCTCGGCGCCGGATACCGGTTTTGAACTCCAAAACCCTTGTGTCCCAGACTCATGTGCTGCACTCCCGTGACATCACGGTAATGTTCAATCGAACCCGGCGCACCCGACTCCCCATCGAGCCCCCACCTCGGGGCCTGCACCGCGTACCCACGTGCGCGCATCGCCAAATCGACCGTGCGGCGCAAATTGCCGGCGGCGATGGTAGACAACTGGCATGACAGTCGCCGCTACCGGGATCACGATCTTTCATCCCCCCGCCGACCCCGAACTGTTCGACCGGTGGCTGGACACTTACCTGGATTCGGCGCGTCGGGCGGCCGGGTTTGTCAGCGCGCGCCGATCCGTCCAGCGCGGCGAACAGCTGGATCACGGTGTCGCGACCTCGTTCGACAGCGCCGCAACGCTGGACGGTTGGCTCGACGGCGCCGACCGCCGGGCCGTACTCGCCGACGGCCACGCGCAGGGCTTTCAGCGGTCCACCGCCGATCTCATGCTCGTGGACGGGGAGCCGGCACCGGCCAACGCCACCATATTCCTGCACCGCGTGGCTGCCGGCAACGACGTCGAATTCGTTGCCGCCCAGGGTGATCTGACGGTGGCTTGCGCCGCGTTCCCCGGCTATGAAGGGACGGCACTGTTCCCCGCTGACGAATCCGGGCAGTGGATGTCGTTGCTGCGCTTCCGCACCGCGGGCCAGCTGTCCGGCTGGATACGCTCGGCGGAGCGCCGGCATGCGTTGCCGCGCCTACGCGACGAATTGACCGACGACTTCGCCGAACTGCCCAGCAGCGCGCCGTTCGGTTCCACCGTCCGCATTGCCGACGGTCAGACGAAGATCACGCCGGCCTGGAAGACCGCCATGCTGGTGGTGCTGTGCCTGTACCCGACCGTGATGCTGCTGACCAAGTGGTTGTCCCCGGCGCTCGCCGGGCTGGGGATCGCGACAGCTCCGGCCATCTTCGTGGGCAACGTCATCAGTGTTGTTCTGCTGCAATGGGTTCTGGTTCCGGCGGCATCGCGACCGTTCCGGCGCTGGCTCGATCCGATCGATGGCGCGTCAGTCCGCACCGGTTTGACGGGGTCGGCGCTGGTGGTCGTCGGCTGCGGCGCGCTGGTGCTGCTGTTCGGTTTGCTCGGGTAGCCGGCCACCGATCATCGTGTGCAACTCCTCGACCGTCCACGGCGGGTTGCCGCTGTGGTCGCGATAGCCCAGCACCTGCGGCGCCGGCCGGCCGTAGCGGCCGACGAAACCCCCTGCGGCAACAAAAATTTGGCCGGTGACGTCGTGGGCCACGTCGCTGGCGAGGTAGCCGTAGAGCGGTGCCACGTACTGCGCGGGGGCTGCGTGCAGCGAAGCGTGCATCGTCATCTCGTCGAGCAGCCCGCGCCGGTGCAGGTCCCTGATATGAGCCTCGTACGCCGGCCCGGTCGATAGGCGGGTCTTCGCACCCGGACAGACCACATTGGCGCGCACCCCGTCAGCCTTCAGCTCCGCCGCGATCGCCATCGTCAGCGCGTTGACGGCACCCTTGCCGGCGGGGTAGCCGGTACCACCGTAGTCGCCGAGAAACGCGGCCGAGCCGGTGTTGACGATGGCGCCGTGGCCTTGGGCCGCCATGATCGGCGCCGCGAGCCGGCAGGTGTGGAACACGGTGCCCAGATGCGAGCCGACCAGCTGATCGAACTCCGCCGGGGTGATCCGCAGAATCGAGGAGTTCGCCGGTTCGGCGATGCCGGCACAGTTGACCAGGACGTCCAATCGCCCGAACGTCGTCGCGCATTCGTCGATCAGTGCGGCAGCGACGTGTTCGTCGTCCGCGGCCCCGGTCACTGCGACGGCGCGGCCTCCCGCAGCCCTGAGCGCATCGACAGTCTGCTGGACGGCGACCGGGTCGCGACCGTTGACTACGACGGAAGCTCCTGCGCTGCAGAGGAATTCGCTCACCGCACGGCCAATGCCGCGGCTGCCGCCGACCACCACCGCGCCCGCCCCCGCCAGCAGATCCGTTGACAGTGCGGGCAATTCAGACCGGGACAGGTTCGAGTTCCTCCTCGTCACTGGCCTGCTGCCGTGGCCACCACAACCAGCGGTCCAGCACCACCATCATGGCCGGCAGGACGAAGGCACGCATCACCAGGGCGTTCAACAACAGACCGAGACCCACCGTGACACCGATCTGCGCCACGCTCACCACCCTGCTCAACGCGAGGGCGATCGTGGTGATCCCGACGACGATGCCACCGGCGGTGACGGTGCCGCCGGTCGCCGCGAACGCCCGGATGATGCTGGTGCGCAGCCCGGCGGCCAGGCCGTCGCGAATACGCAGGGCGAAGAGCAGATTTCCGCCCGAGGCCACGCTGACCATGGACACAAACGCGATGGGCGGCACCGACCAGTGCAACTCGTGGTGCAGCAGACGGTGCCAGATCAGCACGCTGGCGCCCAGCGCGCAGACATACGACGTCGCGATGGTGCCCAGCACCACCAACCCGGCGACCGGACTTCGCAACAGCGCAGCCGAGATGAGCAGGATCACCCCGAGGGTGAGCACCGCCATCAGCACCAGGTCACCGCCGATGATGTCCTGCAGGTCGCGGGTGGCCGGTCCGACGCCGGTGAGTTGCACGCCGGTCGATTTCAGCGCGCCGTCCGTGGTCGCATCCGCCACGGCGACCGAGATGGCCCGCGCGCGTACCGCGCCTTCGTCACCCCACTCGTGACCATTGCCATAGACGTACAGTCGCGTCGAGTGTCCATTCGGGGAGAAGAATTCGTTCAGTGCGGGACGCATATTCGGGTCGGTGAGGATCTTTCGGGACGCGTAGAGATCGACCCCGGGGCTGCCCTGCGAGATGGAGACCAGACTGCGCAGGTAGGTCGGAAGTTCTTGGGTGGGCACCGGACGAGGGTTCTTCAGCACCTCGCGCAAGCCCGCAGTCATCGCCCGCGTCTGCTCGAGTGGGGCGCTGTGGCTGATCAGGATGTTCGGCAAACCCGACAGCCCGGTTGCCGCGGCGGCGTCGGCGATCTCCTTACTGAGTTGATCGGCGGCATCGGCCAACGTGTTGGAGCTGTCGACGACAGCGGTCGCCCACTGCACCGCCTCCTGGGCGGCCGCACACACCGGCGTCGCCCGGCAGTCCGTCAACGCGCCGACGAACTTACGCAGCGGCTCGAAGATCTCCGAAACCTCCGCGGACCGGGCCCGCACCTTCACGATGGCTTCCTGGGTCAGATGAATGGCCAAACTCACGCCACCGATCGCGTAGTTGCCCGCAAACGAGCCCGACTGAATCAGATCGAGCCCGGTGACCAGCTCACCCGCGGCGGTGTCGAGTTTGGCGAACGTGTCCTCCCGAGCGGTGATCTGGTCGGCGAATTCCTCCAGCCGGTCGCCGACGTTGCCGCCGGTCGCGGTCAGCGCGGCCTGTTTGGAGACCATCCCGCCCGGGTGGCTGGCGGACTGCACCATCCGGACCCCGGAAATCGTCATGATGTTGCTGGTCACCTGCTCGATGGCGGTCAGTGCCGCCGGGTTGCGCAGATCGTGGTCGGTCTCGATCGTGACCACGTCGGGAAGCAACTGGTTCGGCGGGAAGTGCTGATCGACGATCTGGTAACCGCGGCGGGACTCCGAGTTCGCAGAGGTCGTCTGCGTTTCGTCCCACCCGATCGGTACTCCGGGCAGCCCGATGATCAGGATCAGCACCAGGATTCCGCTGGCTACCAGAATCGGCGCCGGCCAGCGTGCCACCTGGGTGCCGATGCGCCGCCACCGGCGCCGCCAATAGTTTCGCTTCGGCGGCTTGACCAGGTCCGCCCGGCTGGCCAGCGCGACGAGGGCGGGTGTCAACGTCAGCGCGGCCAGTCCGGCCGCGAAAACACCAATGCCACAGAGAATTCCGGTGGTCGCGAACATACTGATCTTGGCCAGACTCAGCCAGGCCAAGGCACCCAACGGTGCCACGACGATGAGTATCGAGCCTAAGATCGCCGGCGCCACACCCTGATAGGCGCCGGCAACTGCCGTCGGGGGATCGAAGTTTTGTCGTCGTAGCTCGTGATATCGCCCGATCACGAAGATCGAGAAGCCGGTACCGGCCCCCACTGCCACGGCCACGCTGACCGACAGAGAGAACAGCGACACACTGATGATTTCGCGCGCGGCCAGCGCCGACACCACCGGCTTGGCTACCGCCAGCGCCAAGGTCACCGATACCAGGGGCACCATCGCGGTGATCAGGGATCCGTAGACGACCAACAGCAGCACGAATAACACCACGAACGTCGTCGCCGTGATGACCTGGGTCTGCCGGTCGATCGCATCGAACTCGTCCATCACGGTGGCCCCGGGACCGGTGATGTAGACGTGCAGATTGTCCGGCGGATGCAGTTGGGCGACGATGCCGCGCGCCGCGTTGATCGAATCAACGGCTTCCGTCGAACCCACCACCCCCCCGAGTCGCAACGGGGCGGTCATGACATGGCGATCGGCGCTCATCGCGACCTGCGCGGTCGCCGGCACCAGCCACCAATCGGTCACCTGAAGGACGTGCGTGCTGTCCGCGCGCAGCGCCGTGACCAGTTGGTTGTAGTAGTCCCGATCGTGTTCGTCGAGGGCCCCGATCCGTTCCAGGATCAGGTAACCGACATTGTCGGTGGGCGCCTGCGAGAACGCCGCCGCCGACCTTTGCACCGCCACCGCGGCCCTGGTCCCGGGCGGCAGGAACGGCTGGTCTTCATCGGCGACCACCTGCTCGAGTGGCGGAGTGAGGCTGTTGCCCGCGACCGTCAACATGGCCCACACCCCGACGATCAGCAGCGCGAAGCGGTAGATGTATCGGCCCGTCACCACGTGAACCTCAGCCGCGCCGCGCGAATGTCACGCGGCGGCTCATAGGAGTTCAACGGGCGCATCACCTTCTCATTCGATACCGAACCCGGGCCCGGACGGAATCGGCTAATTCAACCACCACTGTCCTCAGTTCGACAGCGATTTGCCGCGGCCGCGGTCGCACGGATGGCGCGTCAAGCGAGTGTTTCGCCGTTTCTTGCACGCCGGTGTCGTAACGTTTCCACAGGTCCGGGCAGACCTCGAGAACGTTACGACACCGGCACCGCGCCACGAAGGGGGCACGCGACATGCGGAGGCCAGTCATCGTCGTCGCCGCCTGCGCGGCCCTACTGGTGGCCGGATGCAGCGAGGCGAAGAATCATCACCCGTCCGGGAGCAGCCGGCCGTCGCCAGAAGCGGCGGCGACCTCGCAACCCGGTAACCCGACCGAGCCGCCGGTGGTGGCGAAGATGACGTTGCGCTATGAGGAGGCCACCACCCCCGAGGCGCAACGCGGCCGCCAGCTGATGGTGGACGCAAAGGTGTTGGAGAGCGTCGCGGGCCACGTCAACGACACCTTGAACCTGCCGCATGACGTCGGCGCCGTGGCCAAGCAGTGCGGTGAGGCCAACGACTACTGGGATCCCAACCTCAACGAGATTCAACTGTGCTACGAAGACATTCAGCAAAGCGAAGAGAGATTCGCCCGCGCTGAGAACCCGGATCCGGCGCTGGCCGCGGTCAACGCGACGATCTCCGGCTTCTACCACGAACTCGGCCACGCCACGCTGTCCATCTACGAGCTCGCTTTCACCGGCCGCGAAGAGGATGTCGCCGACCAACTGTCTGCTTTCGAGCTGCTGGACCCCGGCGCCGATGGCAAGCCTTATCCCAATGGGGTACGCATCGCGACCGACACTGCGCAGGATTGGCGGCTGAGCGCCAAAGAGGCGGGCGACGCCAACGAACTGCCGTTCTGGGACGGCCACTCGATGGACATCACCCGGATGTACAACTGGGAATGCTGGATCTACGGGTCGGACACGACGGCCAACGCCGGCATCGTGTCCTCGGGTGACTTACCGGAAGACCGCGCCGGCAACTGCGAAGAGGAATTCCAGAACATGTCCAGGGCGTGGCGCCAGATGTTGGGCCCGCACCTGAAGAAACCCAGCTGAGCCGCCGCAGCGCCCGACGGGATTTCACGCGGTATTCAGGCAGCAGTCGGTCCGCGCTCGTCGACCGCACATGAGCACCGGATTCCCTCAGGCGTATGCGGGTGGTACAGGTCGCCAACTTCTACGGACCCAGATCCGGCGGGCTACGCACGGCGGTCGACCGCCTGGGCGCGGAATACTGCGCCAGGGATCACGAGGTTTTCCTGATCGTCCCCGGTCAACGCGCAGACCGCCGCACTCTGGACAGCGGGGTCGTCCGGATCACGTTGCCCGCCAGACTGCTTCCGCGCACCGGCGGCTACCGGGCGATCATGCCCGGGCCGGTGTGCGCCCTGCTGGAGTCGCTGCGACCGGACGCCCTGGAGGTTTCCGATCGGCTGACGCTGCGCTCGCTGGGCCGGTGGGGCCGCGAGCACGGTGCCACCACCGTGATGATCTCCCACGAACGCCTGGATCGCCTTGCCGGGCAAGTGCTTCCGCGTCGCGCCGCGCAGCGGGTGGCTGATTTCGCCAACCGGCGCACCGCCGCCGACTACGACACCGTGGTGTGCACCACCGCGTTCGCCCGCGCCGAATTCGACCGGATCGGCGCGACCAACACCGTCACCGTCCCGCTGGGCGTCGACCTGCACACCTTCCACCCGCGGCAGCGTTGCGCCGAGCTGAGACGCAACTTCGCGGCGCCCGAACAGCTGCTGCTGGTCCACTGCGGCCGGTTGTCGGTGGAGAAACGCGCGGACCGCAGCATCGATGCGCTGGCTTCACTGTGCGACGCCGGCGTCGATGCCCGCCTTGTCGTCGTGGGAACCGGCCCACTGCAGGCCCGGCTGCAGCGTCAGGCCGCCGGGCTACCGGTCGACTTCACCGGGTTCGTCGCCGACCGGCACACCGTCGCCGCCCTGCTGGCCTCCGCCGACGTCGCTCTCGCACCGGGACCGCACGAGACGTTCGGGCTGGCCGCCCTGGAATCGCTGGCATGTGGCACGCCGGCCGTGGTGTCGCGCACCTCGGCCCTGGCCGAGATTGTCACCGCCGACAGCGGCGCGCTCGCCGACAACGATCCGGTGGCCATCGCACACGCGGCCCGCGACATCGTCGGCCGGCCCGAGTCGCAGCGGCGGATGGGCGCGCGGCACCGCGCCGAGATGTTCACCTGGCAGCGGTCGGCCGCCGGCATGCTGACATCGCTGGACACCAGGCAGGCGTCCTAGCCCCCGCGCAGGTCAGTCGGCGAGGTCGCACGAATCGATCAACCCCGGCCCGTAGGTGTTGGCGCCGCATTCGCATTCCCACCGGATATGCGGGCCACACGAACACGACACCGTGACTACCGTCATGTGTCCCGGCAACAACCAGTGACCGCGCGGGCAGCGCCGCGGCGGCCGGTCCGCCCAGTTTGCAAGCGAAACGTGCGACCGCTCGCCGACATCAAGACTCACGCGGATCACGGTCGCATCTGAATCGCCGCGAAATCCAGTGCGCTACATCGATTGTGACCCTTCGTTGCCGCTCCTTGACCGTGTCGTTGCACAAATGGCGGAGCCGGCTGCCGAGGTGGACGCCTCATCTACAGTGGATCGGGTGTTCGGGTGCGGTGTCGCGGTGCCGGGGTCGGCGTGACCGCACGACTCGCCGCGCGCGGTTCGGTGATCGATATCCCCGACGAGCCGGACCGGGTGCGGATGCACGCCGAGACGGGTGCCCGGTTGCGCTCGGCGATGACTCAGCACGGAGTCGACGCGCTGATCCTGCTGCTGAACGGCCATGTCGGATACGCCACCGGGGTCAGTTGGCCGTTGCTGGACGCCGGCCTGTCGCACGTCGAGCGACCCGTCGCCGTGGTGTTGGCTGACGACGAGCATCCGCACCTGTTCATGCCGTTCCGCAGCGGCGTCGCCATCCAGAGCCAGGTCCCCGCCGATCACCTGCACGCCCCGGTGTATCTCGAATTCGACCGTGGGGTAGCGCATTTCGCTCAGATTCTGAGCGGATTGATCTCGCCGGGCGCCGCCGTCGCCGTGGACGAGCTGACCGGCGCCATGCGGCGAGCCGGTGCTGCGCTGTTTCCCGCCGGACCACCGTCAGACGCGGCAGTGGTGCTGGCGGCGGCCCAGCTGGTCAAGACCCGTGACGAACTTTCCTGCATCCGTCGCGCCAGTCGGATCACCGAGCAGGCGGTGAGCGACGTGCAGCAGGCCCTGGCCCCGGGGGTGCGCCAGATCGATCTGTCGGCGGCGTTCGTCCGGCGCGCGTTCGAACTGGGTGCCACCGCAAACATGCTGGAAGCAATCTGGCAGGTGATGCCGGCTTCGCGCGCTACGGGGGTCTGGACCACCCACGGCGATCTGGCCCTGCCGCTGTTGACCACCGACCGCGAACTGGCAGCTGGTGACGTGTTGTGGACCGATATCAGCATCAGCTACGCCGGGTACTGCTCGGACTTCGGGCGCACCTGGCTGGTGGGCGAAGAACCCACGCCGCGTCAGCAACAGCAGTTCGCGCAGTGGCGGGCCATCCTGGATGCCGTCCTGGCAGTCACCAGAGCCGGCGCCACGTCGGGCGACCTGGCCCGGGCCGCGATCGCGGCCAACGGCGGGCGCAAGCCGTGGCTACCGCATTTCTACCTGGGGCACGGGATCGGCACCTACCCCGCCGAAAGCCCCATGATCGGAACCGATCTCGGTGCGGAGTTCGACGACAATTTCATGTTCCCGGCCGGCATGGTGCTGGTGTTGGAGCCGGTGGTGTGGGAAGACGGTACCGGCGGATATCGCAGTGAGGAGATCGTGGTGGTCACCGAGAACGGCTACACCCCGATCACCGACTACCCCTACTCTCCGTATGGCGACTGAAGTCTCGCCCGATTCACCGGCGCTGCGGATGGCCCGCCGCGAGCGCGCGCTGGCCCAGATGGCAGCACACGATCTCGACGTCCTGGTCCTCGGGCGGCAGGCCAATATCCGCTACGTCACCGGGGCGCCGCAACTGTGGATCGCCGGGACCCGTCCGTTCGGGCCGATGTGTGTGGTGGTGCGCGCGGACGGACGGATCTATCTGAACAGCACCGATGACGAGGGCGTCCCGGAGGAGATCAGCCACGACCAGCTCTACGGGCTGGCTTGGAACCCCATGACTCTCATCGAGGTGATCAAAGGAATCGAGGGAGCTGCCACCGCCCGCCGGGTCGGCACCGACGCGATCACCCCCACCTTCGCGGCGTTACTGCCGCTGGCGTTTCCGCATGCCGACATCGTCGACGGTGAACCCGCGTTGACTGCCGCGCGACGC